>NZ_JCARSY010000017.1:0-91600 GCF_059641415.1 Vibrio rubrogenes | reverse complement strand
GATTAATAGAGTTCCTTTAATTTTCGAGTCAATGTATTTCGTCCCCACCCCAGTACTTTTGCTGCATCCTGCTTATGCCCATTAGTATGGTTTAATGCCGCTTCCAAAAGAATCCGCTCAAATTCAGGCAAAGCATAAGATAGGAGATCCGTCTCTCCGGCGGACAGGGCTGTTCTTGCCCAAGCATCTAATTGTTTCTGCCAACTGGTATCATTGTCGAATTCAATATTTTTCTTTTCTGACAGCAGTTCTGAAGGTAAGTCATTCGGGAGAACTTCGGTACCACTTGCCATAACAGTTAGCCAACGACACATGTTTTCTAACTGCCGAACATTACCCGGCCAATCGAGACGATTCAGAATCTCCAATGATTTGGGATGCAAGGTTTTCATCTCCACACCGAGTTCTTTGGCTGCAAGAGCTAAAAAATGTTTAGTTAGCTTCTCGATATCCTGACGACGCTCTCTGAGTGCTGGGATTTGAATTCTGATGACGTTCAGACGATGGAACAGATCTTCCCGGAACTTACCTTGATGAACCAGTTTCTCAAGATTTTGATGCGTTGCGGCAACGATTCGTACATCCACTTTGATCGCAGAGTGTCCGCCAACACGATAAAACTGTCCGTCGGCCAGAACTCGTAGTAATCGGGTCTGAATATCGAGTGGCATGTCTCCGATCTCATCCAGAAAGAGTGTCCCGCCATTGGCTTGTTCAAAACGCCCCTGTCGGACGTTGTTGGCACCGGTAAATGCTCCCTTTTCATGACCGAATAACTCCGACTCAATCAAATCCTTTGGAATTGCTGCCATATTTAAGGCAATAAATGGCTTCTGCGCGCGTGGACTATGCCGATGCAAAGCATGAGCGACCAGCTCTTTTCCTGTCCCTGATTCGCCATTGATCAAGACAGAAATCGAAGAACGTGAAAGACGTCCAATAGCCCTGAATACCTCTTGCATGGCCGGAGCCTCGCCAATAATCTCAGGGGTATCATCTGTATTTGCCAGACGACCTGACTGATCTTTTCGCTGTTCTTGGCCGTGAGCAATGGCACGTTCGACTAATGTCAGTGTTTCATCAACATCAAAAGGCTTGGGAAGGTATTCAAAGGCCCCCTTTTGATAAGCATTTACCGCAGCATCTAGATCAGAATGGGCCGTCATAATGATGACAGGGAGCTCTGGTGAGCGAGAGTGGACTTGATGTAACAGCTCAATACCATCGATCCCTGGCATACGTATGTCGGATACTAATACGTCAGGTGATTCTCTTTCCAAAGCCATCAGAACACTTTCTGCGTCGGAGAAAGTTTCACATTTGATGTTGGCTGAAGACAGGGTTTTTTCCATCACCCATCGAATAGAGCTATCGTCATCGACAACCCATACGTATCCTTTACTCATAATCAGTATTCCTTAAACAGCATCTGTCACTAACGTTCGCGAAGTGTTAAAAATTTTTGTCCGGTCAATGGTTCGTTCGCTGGTGAATATCATTGAACGGGCCATAATTAATTTATCGGTAGATAGATGGTAAACACAGTCCGTCCCGGCCAGCTTTCAACCTCAATCTTGCCATTATGTTGATCAATTAAATTCTGAGAAATCGATAACCCCAGTCCGCTACCACCTTCTCTTCCGCTGACCATCGGATAGAAAAGCGTATCTTGCAGCTCGTTTGGAATTCCTGGCCCGTTATCAATGATTTCAATTCGGGCAACAAGCTTGTGCCGTTGTCCATGTATATTAGCTTGATGCACTGTTCTGGTGCGAAGTGTGATTTTACCATGTTGTTGTGATGACAAAATTTGTGCAGCATTACTAACAATATTCAGTAGTGCCTGCTCAATTTGATCCACATCCATCATAATATTGGGCAAACTTGGGTCATAATCACGTTCAATCACTAGGTGAGAACGTGAATCGAGTTCGATCAATTGACGGACTTTCTCGAGGATTAAGTGCAAATTTTCAGATCGTTTTTTCCCTGGTTTTTGTGGTCCAAGTAGTCGATCAACCAAAGATCGAAGTCGGTCAGCCTGTTCAATAATAATTTGTGTATATTCTGTCAGGCTCTGATCCGGGAGCATCCTTTCTAATAATTGTGCTGCCCCTCGCAGTCCTCCCAATGGATTCTTAATCTCATGAGCCAATCCCCGTACAAGTAACTTTGCGGCCTGTTGTTGGGCATGCTGGTTTAATTCCTGACTCAGACGGCGCTGTTGACCAATCTTTCTCATCTCGACTAACA
This sequence comes from Vibrio rubrogenes, assembly GCF_059641415.1. Classification (NCBI taxonomy): domain Bacteria; kingdom Pseudomonadati; phylum Pseudomonadota; class Gammaproteobacteria; order Vibrionales; family Vibrionaceae; genus Vibrio; species Vibrio rubrogenes. Next base: position 89,347 of record NZ_JCARSY010000017.1, on the reverse strand, counting down.
ACATCAATTTCTTTTGCCAAGTTAACGGACTAACTGTGACCTCCAGCATTAAGGGTTTGCCATCAACCACAAATGTTACGTCACTGTCGGTAATACTTTGGCCACTCTGTAATGGTTGTGAGAGAAGCGCTAGATCAAGAGATGCATGTTGGATTAAATTGGATAGAGGTTGATTGATAATCCGCTTGGCACTCTGTGAAAATAACTGCTCTGCTGAAGGGTTCGCATAGCGAACGCATAAAGACTCATCCAGTATTAGTGTGGATGTCACAATATTGTTCAATATTGTTGTACTAAGTTCACTACTCATGAGTGGTTACCATGTTCCAAAATGACGCATTGCACAAAAATGGTGCGTTGGTAGAATGAGTATGGCTAACTAAGGGATAAATACAAGTCTCTCTTCTTTGAAATCAGTCCGCTCAACAACGCTTTGAGTCCAATTTCACGACAACTGTAGCCATGGTTTATTACATTAAATATGAATGCAATTATCTTGCCCAATATGCTCCTTATTTGTGAGGTTTGCTAAAAGATTTATGATTATATTTCAATAAGTAATCTTCGGTTGGTATAAAAAAGCCCGCTAAAAGCGGGCCTGATAACATGGGGATGAAATGCAGACTTATACAGAGTAGTACATGTCGAATTCAAGTGGGTGAGTCGTCATATTGATGCGAGTCACATCATCTGATTTCAGAGTGATATAAGAATCGATGAAATCATCAGAGAATACACCACCGGCAGTTAAGAACTCACGATCCGCATCCAAAGCTTCCAACGCTTGTTGCAGAGACTCTGCAACTGTTGGAATTTGTGCTGCTTCTTCTGCTGGCAGATCATACAAGTCTTTATCTGCTGAATCTCCAGGGTGAATTTTGTTCTTAATTCCGTCTAGACCCGCCATCAGCATTGCAGCAAAAGCCAGATATGGGTTGGCTGTTGGATCTGGGAAGCGAACTTCGATACGACGAGCTTTCGGGCTTGGTACTACAGGAATACGGATTGATGCGCTCCGGTTACGTGCTGAGTAAGCGAGCATAACTGGCGCTTCGAATCCTGGGACCAAACGCTTGTATGAGTTTGTTGAAGCATTCGCAAATGCGTTGATTGCACGAGCGTGTTTAATGATACCACCGATATAGAACAACGCTGTTTCAGACAAACCGCCGTACTTATCACCAGCGAACAGGTTGACACCGTCTTTTGCCAGAGATTGGTGACAGTGCATACCCGAACCGTTGTCTCCGACAAGTGGTTTTGGCATGAAAGTCGCAGTTTTACCAAATGCATGAGCAACGTTATGGACAACGTACTTATAGATTTGGATTTCATCTGCTTTCAATGTCATGGTATTGAAACGGCAAGCGATCTCATTCTGACCTGCGGTTGCAACTTCGTGGTGGTGTGCTTCAACAACCAGTCCCATCTCTTCCATAATCAGACACATTGCACTACGGATGTCCTGAGAGGAGTCAACAGGAGCCACAGGGAAGTAACCCCCTTTAATGCCTGGACGGTGACCTTTGTTACCGCCTTCGACTTCTGAGCCAGTGTTCCATGCAGCTTCGATGTCATCGATTTTGTAGAAAGAACCAGACATGCTAGTTGAGTATTTTACATCGTCAAACAGGAAGAATTCTGGTTCAGGACCGAATAGTACGGTGTCTGCGATGCCTGTAGAACGCATGTATTCTTCAGCGCGTTGTGCAATAGAGCGAGGGTCACGATCATAACCTTGCATGGTTGCCGGCTCTAAAATGTCACAACGGATATTTAATGTGGAGTCTTCTGTAAATGGGTCTAAAACAGCAGTTGAGGCATCTGGCATCAGGACCATGTCAGATTCGTTAATTCCTTTCCAGCCGGCAATAGATGAACCATCAAACATTTTACCTTCTTCGAAGAAGTCAGCATCGATTTGGTGAGCAGGAATAGAAACGTGTTGCTCTTTACCCTTGGTATCTGTAAAGCGTAAATCAACAAACTTAACTTCGTTTTCTTGGATCAGCGATAGAACATTTTCTACTGACATCTTGGACAACCTCCAGTGTTAAAAAATCGGTAAAAGCTCGACTTGGTTTAAGCATCAATTAACTTTGTGTTCATCACGTTAACTGAAGCTAAAACTTTATTAGCCATTAGCCAAAATCGTGCCATGATTAAAAATCCTTTTAATTCAATGCGTTAATAAGATAATGAGTTTTCAGTTATCAATCATTGCACTAAAATGATTTGCGCATTGCACTAATAAGGTGCAATTTAATTTAAGTTGCACCAATAGTTGCCAAACGCCTCTCTATTCAGCCCTATGAATAGGCAATTTGTCAAACAGCATTTGATGGTTTTTTCTGCTTTCTGGTTGTGAAAAGTTTTAATTGCAATTGTTTTTTGAACGAGATGGATTCCAAAGGCTAAACTATAGAAGAGTGATTAAATGTACTAATAGAAGAAATAGGCTTGTTTTAGATCACATATTTCTGGGCATTTCTTCAAAATCTGGTACATTATTGAGCGTTTTTTTTATCCCGAAATCCAGTTACATCAAAGAGCGGGAATTGAACTTTGACAATGATGATGAATCCATGACAACACCACAGATTGATAAACTAAGAAATATTGCGATCATTGCGCACGTTGACCACGGTAAAACGACCTTGGTTGATAAGCTATTACAACAATCCGGAACTTTACAGTCTCGCGGTGAAGTTGAAGAACGAGTCATGGACTCGAATGATATTGAGAAAGAGCGTGGAATTACAATCCTAGCTAAGAATACAGCGATTAACTGGCACGATCACCATATCAATATCGTTGACACCCCTGGACACGCGGACTTCGGTGGTGAAGTTGAGCGTATTATGTCTATGGTTGACTCTGTTCTGCTTATCGTTGATGCCGTTGACGGTCCAATGCCGCAAACCCGTTTCGTCACGCAAAAAGCATTTGCGCATGGTTTGAAACCTATTGTGGTTATTAACAAAATTGACCGACCAGGCGCTCGTCCTGATTGGGTAATGGATCAAGTATTTGACTTATTTGATAATCTAGGTGCATCAGATGAGCAATTAGATTTCCAAGTGGTTTACGCTTCAGCGCTAAACGGCTGGGCTTCGCTAGAAGAAGGCGAAACTGGCGAGAATATGGAACCTCTTTTCCAAACCATCGTTGATAATGTCGCTTCACCTGATGTTGATCTGGATGGGCCGTTGCAGATGCAAATTTCCCAGTTAGATTATAGCTCTTATGTCGGCGTTATCGGTGTTGGTCGAGTTACGCGCGGAACCGTTAAATCGAACCAGCAAGTGAGCATTATTGGTGCAGATGGTAAGAAGAGAAACGGTAAAGTTGGGACGGTTCTCGGTTATCTGGGGCTGGAACGACACGAAGTTGAGCGTGCCACAGCTGGTGACATTGTCGCCATTACTGGTTTGGGTGAGCTGAAAATCTCAGATACTATTTGTGATGTGAACAACATTGAAGCGTTGCCGGCACTTTCAGTTGATGAGCCGACAGTAACGATGACTTTCCAGGTCAATACCTCACCGTTTGCTGGTAAAGAAGGGAAATTTGTCACATCTCGTAATATTCTGGAGCGCTTGGAAAAAGAGTTAGTTCATAATGTTGCGCTGCGTGTTGAACAAACAGATGACCCAGACAAATTCCGAGTATCCGGTCGTGGTGAACTGCACTTGTCGATTTTGATCGAGAATATGCGTCGTGAAGGCTTTGAACTCGCAGTTTCTCGCCCTGAAGTTATTCTGAAAGAAGAGAATGGCCAGTTACTTGAACCTTTTGAAGTGGTGACTATTGATGTGATGGAAGAGCATCAAGGTGGCATCATGGAAAATATCGGTATCCGTAAAGGTGAGTTGAAAGATATGTCTCCGGACGGCAAAGGTCGCGTTCGTATGGATTTCGTCATGCCTTCTCGTGGCTTGATCGGCTTCCAAACGGAGTTTATGACACTGACTTCCGGTTCAGGTCTGCTTTACCATACTTTTGATCATTATGGTCCACACAAAGGTGGCTCTATTGGGCAACGTAATAATGGCGTGTTGATCTCTAACGCGACAGGTAAAGCTCTTACCTACGCATTGTTTAACTTGCAGGAGCGTGGGCGCCTATTCGCTGAACACGCTGATGAGGTTTATGAAGGGCAAGTGATTGGTATTCATAACCGTTCAAATGATTTAACTGTAAACTGTTTGAAAGGTAAGCAGCTGACCAACGTTCGAGCTTCTGGTACTGATGAAGCACAGGTTCTATCTCCCGCGATTAAATTCACATTAGAGCAAGCGATAGAATTTATCGATGATGATGAGCTGGTTGAAGTAACACCTGCGAACATCCGAATTCGTAAGAGACATCTTACTGAAAATGATCGTAAAAGAGCGCATCGTGGTGGAAAATAAGTCGTTATAGACTGATGATGTGATAGAGGCGGAACATGTTTCCGCCTTTTTTGTTCGCGGGAGGAGATAGTCACGCGGTTAATATCCTGCTAGTCTGCTAACCTAAATGCATATTCTTGCTCAATTGATATAGAAAAGGGATGAGATTATTCCCCTGACTCATATATCATCTCCAAACAACGGTTTTGTCATCTATAAAATCACCACGGTTTGCCGATGAGGTATCTGTATTGAATACAAAAAAAATCATCGATACTGGAGCCGCTTTTTTCCGATACTTATGGCGTCGGGTTCTCCACGATCGAATTCAGGTCAATGCCGGATATCTGGCTTATATCTCGTTGCTGTCCTTTGTTCCGATGGTGACGGTTTTACTGTCGGTATTATCTGCGTTTTCGGCTTTTAATGATGCCGGAGAAGTGATTCAATCGTTTGTTATTACTCATTTCTTGCCAGCTGCGGGTGAAGCGGTTAATCAGGCATTGCATGACTTTGTATCTAATACCAGCAAAATGACGGCGTTGGGGGGATTATTCTTATTTGTCGTTGCACTAACGCTGATTTCTAATATTGATAAAATGTTGAATTACATCTGGCGGGTTCATCAGAAGCGTCGCTGGGTTTTCTCTTTTTCAATGTATTGGATGGTTCTGACGTTAGGCCCGTTTCTGGTTGGGGCGAGTCTTGCTGTGACATCCTACATGACATCTCTGAACTTGCTCTCCAATGAAACTCTGCACGGATTTTCTCAGTGGGTGCTCAGAAGACTGCCATTCTTACTTTCGTTTGCGGCATTTACCGGTTTGTACGTTCTGGTTCCGAATAAAAAAGTCAAGTTAGGCCATGCCTTGTCAGGGGCGTTAGTGGCCGCATTACTGTTTGAAATCAGTAAATCAGGATTTGCTGCCTATATTACACACTTTCCCTCTTATCAGGTTATATACGGGGCATTGGCCGCGATTCCGATTTTATTCATCTGGGTTTATTTATCTTGGTTGATTGTCTTATTAGGAGCAGAAGTAACGGCCTCATTGGGTGAATATGAATCTTGGCATGAAGACATGTTAGAATCCGATGAATCGACTGATGATAATGGTGGAGAAAAAGGAACACGTCGTGATCGCACTGATTCAGAGAGTAAGTGAAGCTTCCGTCACTGTGGACGGTTCGGTTGTAGGAAATATTGGGCAAGGACTGCTGGTATTGTTGGGTGTTGAAAAAGATGATGATGAAACCAAGGCTAAACGTCTGGTTGAACGGGTGACGACCTACCGAGTGTTTGAAGATGAACAGGGAAAGATGAATCTCAATGTTCAACAAATCGGGGGGGAAGTGTTAGTGGTTTCACAATTTACATTACCGGCAGATACGAAAAAGGGAACACGCGCTGGATTTTCTCGTGGTGCGGCACCCGTAGATGCTGAGCGCTTGTACGATTATTTCGCTGATCAGTGTGCAAGTATCCTTCCTACAGAGAGAGGACGCTTTGCTGCGGATATGAAAGTTGCGTTGGTGAATGATGGACCGGTGACCTTCTGGTTACAGGTTTAATCAATAAGATAGGGACAATTCATGTTTAAGATTATTAGTCCTCAGACGGAGAACCAGCTGAATAAATACTATTTATTTCGCTGGCAAATGCTACGTGAGCCGTGGCATTTGCCGTTAGGATCAGAACGGGACGAATATGACCCAATGAGTCATCATCGGATGATTGTCGATAGTCGGGGGCGCCCTATGGCTGTCGGCCGCTTGTACATTACTCCTGACTGTGAAGGACAGATTCGTTATATGGCGGTGAAAGCGAATCGCCGGAGCCGGGGGATGGGATCACTGCTCTTGGTGACATTAGAGTCACTCGCCCGTCAGGAAGGTGCGAAACGGCTGGTATGTAATGCCAGAGAGGATGCCATTGCTTTTTATGAGAAGAATGGCTTTGAGCGTCGAGGTGAGTTGAGTGATGAACGTGGACCTGTTCGGCATCAACAGATGGTGAAAACACTGGATCCGATGGCAAATGTTCAGCGCAAACCGCAGTGGTGTTCTGAGTTGCAGGCTCGTTGGGAGAACCAGATCCCGATCAGTGAAAAAATGGGTATCAAGATCAATCAGTACACCGGCTATCAGTTTGAGTGTTACGCACCGATGAACCCCAATATCAATCCGCATAACACGATGTTTGCCGGTTCCGCTTTCACCTTAGCAACGCTGACAGGGTGGGGCATGGCATGGTTACTGATGCGGGAGCGTAGTCTTTATGGAGACATTGTGATGGTCGATAGCCGTATTCGTTATCGGCAGCCGATTTTGGATAATCCGGTCGCTGTGACCTCATTAGATGATATTAGTGGTGATCTGGATCGTCTCGAGTCTGGGCGTAAAGCTCGGATCATCGTCAATGTGACCATCAAAAGCGGGGAACAACCTGCGGTTCAGTTTGTCGGAACATACATGTTGATCCCGAATTATAAGTCTTTAATCGGTCGCTGAATGCGGTGTTTCTTGCATGGAACCAGCTTCGGGCTGAGGGTCAAGTGGCACTGTTTCTGATGGTTTTAGTAAGTTGTAATGTGTTTGCTTTTCCCCAGTGATAACCGACAGGGTTAACGAGCCGGCTTCAGATTGAGTCAAATCCCAATGACCACTGACGGTCGCATTGAGATCGTCGGCTTTTAGGTGAACTTCAGGAATGGTGATTTTTCCTCGATCTCCGGTAATTTGCATGGCGTCTACCATAAAGTCTCTTGGTTGATCATCGCTATCAGGTAGCTGGAGTTGACCATTTCTGATATCCATATTCAATAAGCCACTTAAAGTGTGATTGATAATCACGGAGTCTCCGGAAAGCCCCTGAGCCGAACCTGACAGGTCAGCAAGCCCTTTCATACGGAGTGGAAGATGTTTGAACAGGTTCAGGGGGAGGCTATCCGCGTCAACTGAAAACTGCCATGGCGCACCTTTCAATCCATATTGCCATTGTCCTTTGGCGGTCAGATATCCTTTAGTAGAGAAAGGGAAAAATAGTCGATCCAATATCCAGTTATTCTCTTGACTGTGCATTTCGACTAATCCTTGGGATACCATGAACTTTCCATAGCTCAGATTATTGACGGAAATCCTCGCAGCACCCTGCCATAATCCCCACTGTTGAGCATTGAGTAGTTGAGCATGATCGATATCCGTATTGATCCCTGATAATTGCCAATAAGGCTGGTGGGCAAGCTGGATAATCTGACTATTACGCATTTTCAGTTGTTTGACGTTCACTTGTTTAAATGATGGGATGAGAGATGCAAGCCAAGTGAAGTCAGGCTCAGAACCCGACTCGATAAACATTTTCATGCTTTGGATCTGTAAATCCCGGATGGTCATTGTCTCCGGTGTAATTGAGCCGGACGCATGGAGTTGGCCATCCATGAGTGTTGAACTAAAGTCATCAACATCTAACTGACCGGGAGTCAATATGAGGTTGATACTCGGTTCTACCCACATTATTTTATCGAGGACAAGACTTTCTGCATCCAATGAGAGCTCTGCATGAGCCTGTTTCCAGAGCGGTTCAGATGCGGTCGGACGAAAGTCAGTCAGAGATAAGTCGAAATTATTGAGCTGAATACGTGGCATATTGAGCTGGCTGTTTAACAGGTCAAGTCGATCAATCTGCGCAATGTGCTTTTCAATCAGATCTCTGAATTTATACGATAGTTGCTGAACTTGGGACAGAGACAAGTTCAATTTGTCCGTAGTTAGGTTTTCGATTGACCAGAGTTGTCCGTTGGTTTTTCCTTGCAAAGAAAGTGAAGCGCCTCGCCATTTTGCAGTCAGGCTATCAAGCTGACTCTGTTGTGGTTGATGACTGCCAGTGATGAGTAGGTCGGTGAGTGTCTCCCCCTGCCACATGATCTGAGACGCATACAGCTGGATATCACCATAAGGTAGATAGGCGTTTGTCTTATTCCACGTCGGGTTTTGAATTTGCACATTAAGCCCGTGAATCGTCAGATCGTCAGCGGTTGCAACAGAAAGGTTGCGGATAGCGAGTTGGTTGATTTTTAACATCTCTAATGGTGTCGGGAGAGATGCTTGCTCGCTGTCTAATGTGAGACCATCAATGAGCACACTGTCGAATGTGAGCTGATTGAGCGTGCTCTGATAAGGATTGAGCCAAACATCCACTGTTTGGATCGGTGTCAGTTGCTGAGACAGTGTGACGTGTTCAAATTTGAGATGGAACGGATATTGGTAGCTGATTTTCCGGGCATGGAATTCAGGGAACCCTATTTCTTGAATGGTCCATTGAGCAACAGGTGTGATATAGCGAGACTGAATAACTACGATCCCGACGGTGATCCCTATCAGGATGAGTAGGAGACATATAAGGAATACCCGGATAATACCTGTTTTCATTTTTTAAGACCATTGGTTCATTCGGTCTAACAGATTGGAACAAAAATCGCTTTGCTTCAACAAAATTCGTACTATCAAAAAAAAGCCCCTGAAATAGGGGCTTACTGATATTTTTAACGGCTCATCAGTCGGTTTGTGGTCCGGCTGAAATAAGCGCTTTGCCTTCATCATTATCGGTGTATTTAGCAAAGTTTTTCACGAAACGAGAAGCGAGGTCTTTGGCTTTGCTTTCCCATTGCAGAGCATCGACATATGTATCCCGAGGATCGAGAATCTCTGGATTTACGTTCGGTAATGAAGTTGGGACTTCAAGGTTAAAGATTGGGATGATTTTGGTTGGCGCCTTCTCAATCGAACCATCAAGGATGGCATCAATGATTGCCCGAGTATCTTGAATTGAAATCCGTTTTCCTGTGCCATTCCAGCCTGTATTGACGAGGTACGCTTCAGCACCGGCTGCTTCCATACGCTTGACAAGCACTTCTGCATATTTGGTTGGATGCAATGTCAGGAATGCTGCGCCGAAACAGGCGGAGAACGTCGGTGTCGGTTCTGTGATGCCTCGTTCTGTACCCGCCAATTTTGCGGTAAAACCGGAGAGGAAGTGATACTTGGTCTGCTCAGGGGTCAGTTTAGAAACCGGAGGCAGAACACCGAACGCATCAGCAGACAGGAAGATGACTTTGCTTGCATGTCCGCCTTTCGATACAGGTTTAACGATATTATCAATATGATAAATCGGATAAGAAACACGTGTATTTTCTGTTTTGGACCCATCATCGAAATCGACAGTGCCATCAGCACGAACGGTGACGTTTTCCAGCAAGGCATCTCTGCGAATCGCATGGTAAATATCAGGCTCAGCTTCTTTGGATAGTTTGATGGTTTTGGCATAGCATCCGCCCTCAAAGTTGAAGACACCATCATCATCCCAGCCGTGTTCGTCATCACCAATCAGTGCCCGTTTGGGATCGGTCGATAATGTTGTTTTCCCTGTACCGGATAGACCGAAGAAAACGGCAACATCACCATCTTTACCCATATTGGCAGAGCAGTGCATTGATGCAATACCTTTAAGTGGCAAGAAATAATTCATCATGGCGAAAATACCTTTTTTCATTTCGCCGCCATACCAAGTGCCGCCAATCAGCTGCATTTTTTCCGTCAGGTTAAAGACCGTAAAGTTCTCTGAGTTCAGACCATGCGCTTCCCAGTTAGGATTGGTACATTTTGCACCATTCATCACCACAAAGTTAGGTTCAAACGTGGCCAGTTCTTCCTCACTTGGACGGATAAACATGTTTTTCACAAAATGTGCTTGCCACGCAACTTCTGTGATAAAGCGAACACAAAGGCGAGTGTCCGGGTTGGCACCACAGTAACCATCGACCACAAACAACCGCTTCCCGGAAAGCTGTTTGGTGACTAGCTGTTTCAGATCGTCCCAAACTGCCTGAGTGATAGGTTTGTTATCATTTTTTACTGTGTCAGACGTCCACCAAAAATTATCTTTTGTGGTGTCATCTTTCACAATGTACTTATCTTTCGGAGAACGACCGGTAAAAATACCGGTGTCAACAGCAACTGCGCCTAATTCGGTTAAAATACCTTTTTCATAACCTTCTAAGTGAGGTGCTGTTTCTTCGTCGAATAGCTGCTCATAACTTGGGTTATGAAGAACTTCGGTGACATCGGTGATGCCATAAGAGGTAAGATCCATATTTGCAGCCTTTATTTGTTCCATTACGGTCATAGGTGCTCCTTCGTAGGAATTGTAGAGATTTTGTAAGAATTCTTTTATGTAATCTGTACGCCATGCTAGCAACGAGAACCATCGAAAACAGGGAGGTGGTTCAAAAAATACCCACATTTCCTGTGAGTATTTAGGTGTTTCGTCACATATCAAGGGAAGTTATTCTAACGTATAGAGACTAGTTTAGACTAGGTGATAGAAATTATTAATTTATGCAAATTAAGTGTTGATAAAATGTTGGTTTTTATGAAGGAAATGGTTTTTTATATCGAGAATTAATCAATTAAGCCAGTTTTTCAACTGGCTTAAAGTATAAAAAAAACGCTTAATAAGTGGTGAAAATTAATGGATGGTTTTGTTTTCTTCCAGTGAACTGTAACGTAACTCTTTGATATCATTTTCATCAAATTGATAATCCGTTCCACAGTACTCACAATGCAGCGCAATGATGGGGTTTTCTGCCAGCATTTCTTTTACTTCTTCTTCTGAGAGCGTGATGATCGCTGCACCACACCGCTGCCGGGAGCAACCACAGTGGAAAGTTACCGGCTGGGGGTCAAACAGTCGAACTGTTTCTTGATTGTATAAGCGATAGAGCAGTTCATTGGCCGGTAGAGAAAACAGCTCTTCATCTTTAATCGTATCGGTTAACTGCTCAAGGTGTTCGAAATCATCCGGAGAACCAGTGCCATCCGGCATAATTTGTAGGAGCATTCCTGCCGCGCAGAGCTTCTCTTCTGATTGTCCTGTTCTAATCCATAACCGTGTTTTCAACTGTTCTGACTGTTCAAAATAAGTTTCCAGAACATCTGCCAGGCAGTCACCGTCCAAAGCAACTATTCCTTGATATCGCTCACCTTTATTTGGGTCGATGGTAATCACTAAGTGTCCGTCTCCCATCAATTGACGTAGCGTCGCATCCTCAGGAATATCGCCTTTCCAACGGGCAACGCCACGGACATTCTGCTCGTGATCGCCATTGAGAACCGCGAGAGATACGGGGCCATTGCCCTGAATCTGCATGGTAATTGAACCTTCAAACTTGAGGGTCGCGGTTAACAGAGAGGTTGCAACGAGTAACTCTCCCAGCAGAGATTGAATCGGTGCCGGATATTCCTGACTGGACACGACTTGTTGGTAGACGTCATCCAGTTGTACCAGTTCGCCACGGACTGATAACTCGTCAAACAGGTAGCGATTTAACATATTGCTTGCCATGAAGGAAACTCCAGCTTTGTTCTTTATTGATGTTTAAATTTGATGATATCGCGTCGTTGCTTTTTATCTGGACGCTTATCCGGACTTGGGTTATGCGCATTCAATTTGCGTTGCATCGCGTGTGCTTCACGCTTTTGAATACTTGCAGCCGTTTCTGTATACAAGGTTTGAGCTTCGGGCGCACCTCTGCGTTGGCCCGATATTTTGTCAATAATGATAACTTTTTCTTCTTGGCCTTGTCTAAGCGTGACAGTTGCTCCGACTTCTACGATTTTACTTGGTTTAGACCGTTGCCCATTATAGTGGACTTTGCCACCGTCAACCATATTTCTGGCAACCGAACGGGTTTTATAAAATCGTGCAGCCCAGAGCCATTTATCTAGACGTACCGGTTCTTCACTGGAACTCATCGCAAAATCGTCCTCTGAATATGTTGTTTTACTCAATAATAAAAGGATAAATGGTGGTTTATCCCTAGGTTTTCAAGAAAATGATGAAATTTGAGTATAAAACAGTGGATAGTAAAATGGGTGTGTTATATTAGTCAGAATCTTAATATGGTGTAGCAGAATTGATTACACCGATTAATCAGGGATAAATTCAAAGGGTTAGAGATTGCCACACGTTGACACACTAAAGAACTCAGTACCTGCGTTATTCATGTCTTTATTGCGTTCTTTCATTCACTATCAATCATTGTTCAGTACCATTATTTCAGCGGGAATATGGTTGGTTGCTGTCTGGATATTCGGTCAACTGGTCTGGGCACCATTTGAAACGATGCAGGTTCAATCATGGAAGCCCCCTTCTTCTCATGAAGAGCGAGGTTCAACAAATAGCTTTGACAGCGCATTTGTGAAAGAAAAACAACTTTTTGGCCAATTACAAAAGCAGAGTGATAAGCCAGTTGTTCAAAAGCATGTCGTCAATGCCCCGAAAACAAAATTAAATCTGAAGCTTGTCGGTGTTGTCGTGAGTGATAACAACACTGGAGATCTTGCCATTATTGATTATAACGGTGTACAGGCAACTTATGGATTGAAGGAACGAATTGAAGGGACGCGAGTGACGCTGGAGTCGGTTTTGAATGATCGGGTGATTATTCGTAATGCTGGCAGAAATGAAACACTGATGTTGGAAGATGTGGGGTACAGCCGTCTGGAAAGCACGGTGAATCAGCCTCACTCCGTGCTGAACAACCCGTCTCCGGATGACTTTATGAATTATGATACCGGTGAGATCAGCACCCAGCCGGAACGGTTGGCTGAAATCAAACATGAAATTGCGGAGAATCCGCAGACTTTATTCCAATATGTTCGTTTGTCTCAAATGAAGCGTGACGATGATATTCTCGGTTACCGCTTGAGCCCCGGACGTTCACCGGAGTTATTTCAATCTGTCGGATTAAAGAATGGTGATATTGCCGTTGCATTGAACGATGTTGATTTAAGAAAAGAAAGTGCAATGTCAGATATCACCTCTGTTTTATCAGACCTTTCGAATGTAAAAATTACAGTAGAAAGAGATGGGCAGACTCATGATATATATATTCAATTTTAATGCAGCGTCGCTAGGCATTGAGGGAGTGAAGACGTGAAGTATTGGCTAAAAAAAAGCGCGTGGTTGTTACTAGGAAGCATGATGCTTTCTCCGGCAGCATTGGCGAACGAGTACAGTGTCAATTTCAAAGGCACTGATATTCAGGAATTTATTAACATTGTCGGTCGTAACTTACATAAAACAATTATTGTTGATCCTTCTGTGCGAGGGAAAATAGATGTACGGAGTTATGACACGCTCAATGATGACCAATACTACGGTTTCTTTCTGAATGTTTTGGAAGTCTACGGTTTTGCCGTAGTTGAAATGGACAACGGTGTTCTGAAAGTCATTAAATCCAAAGATGCAAAAACCTCAGCAATCCCTGTATTGGACTCATCCAGTCATACAGATGCTGACAGTGTCATTACCCGTGTTGTCTCTGTTCACAATGTTTCCGTTAAAGAATTATCTCCGTTGTTGCGTCAGTTAGTGAACAACGCAGGTGCCGGTAATGTGGTTCATTATGAACCTGCGAATATCATTTTGTTGACCGGACGTGCTGCAGTGGTTGATCGTTTAGCTCAGATTATCGAACGGGTTGATCAAGCCGGGAACACCGATATTGATGTGGTGACATTGACCAATGCATCAGCGCCGGAAATTGTGCGGATTGTCAGTGCTCTCGATACCAATAAAGAGACCAGAAGCCTGCCGCAAATTCTCCAGCCGCAAGTGGTTGCAGACGATCGGACCAATTCGATTTTGATCTCCGGTGATCCAAAAGTCAGGAAACGGATCGTCCGCTTAATCAAACGGCTTGATATTGAAATGGCGACCAAGAGTAACCATCGGGTTGTTTATCTGAAGTATGCGAAAGCTGAAGATTTGGTCGATGTGTTGAAAGGTGTTTCAGATAATATTCAGTCGGAAAAACAAGGCGAGCAAAAGTCCGCTCCTTCGAGCCGGTCTGACGTTACAATTGCCGCACACAAGGATACCAACTCTCTGATTCTCAGTGCCCCACAAGATATTATGAAACCGTTACTGGATGTCATCAGCCAATTGGACATTCGTCGGGCTCAGGTACTGATTGAAGCCCTGATTGTCGAAATGTCAGAAGGTGAAGGGATTAACCTCGGAGTGCAATGGGGCTCGATTGAAAGTGGATCGGTAGTCCAGTTTGGCAATAGTAGTACTTCTATCAGCGATGTAATGGTTGGTCTGGAAGAAGCGAAAGATCAGAACAGCACTGAATATTATACCGACAATAATGGTAATCGACGGCCTTATACGACGACAGAATCTGGTGACTATTCGTCGTTGTCTGATGCTCTGAGTGGCGTAGAAGGTGCCGCGGTCAGTATCGTGATGGGTGATTGGACAGCTCTGATTAGTGCGGTTTCACAAGACTCGAGCTCAAATATTCTGTCGTCACCGAGTATCACGGTTATGGATAATGGTGAGGCTTCATTTGTCGTGGGTGAAGAAGTCCCCGTATTGACCGGGGCGACATCAAGCTCCGGGAATGATAATCCTTTCCAAACCGTGGATCGGAAAGAAGTCGGGATCAAATTAAAGGTTGTTCCCCAAATCAATGAAGGGGATTCGGTTTTACTCACTATTGAGCAAGAAGTATCGAATGTTCTGGCCGCTGATGGTGCTATCGATGTCCGCTTTGCCAAGCGACAGTTGAATACTTCGGTAATGGTCAAAGATGGTCAAATGCTAGTCTTGGGCGGTATGATCGATGAACGCACTCAGGAAAGCGACTCTAAGGTCCCCCTTCTTGGAGATATTCCTATACTGGGATATCTATTCCGTTCAACCAGTACCAAAGTTGAGAAACGAAATTTGATGGTCTTTATCAAGCCGACGATCATTCGTGATGGTATGACAGCGGATGGTGTGACTCAGCGGAAATATAACTTCATTCGGGCTGAGCAATTGGTTAAAGCAGAGAGAGGCCTGAAATTGATGAGTGACAAGAAAACGCCGGTGATTCCCGCATTTAATTCACAGAATGATTATCCGGAAGAATTACAGGCATTTCTTGAGCAGGTTCCTAAGGAGCAGGAGTAGCGTTGTGCAGCGTTTACCTTTTAGTTTCGCAAACCGGTATAAGCTCGTATTTGACGCATCACATGAAGATGAGACACCGCATCTCTATTATGTTGAGCCGGTATCCATTTCGGCTTTGGTTGAGGCTAAGCGGGTGTTGCAAAAGTCGTTTGAGCTGGTGGCGCTTCCTGAAGCTGAGTTCGAGGCAAGGTTGACGAAGGTCTATCAGCGTGATACGTCCGAAACTCGCCAGTTGATGGAAGATCTCGGTGCAGATAATGATGATTTCTTTGCCCTCGCAGAGGAGCTGCCCAATAATCAGGATTTGTTAGACTCAGATGATGATGCGCCGATAATTAAACTGATTAACGCCATGTTGAGTGAGGCAATCAAAGAAGAAGCCTCCGATATCCATATTGAAACCTTTGAAACATCATTGTCGATCCGTTTTCGGGTCGATGGCATGCTGCGTGAAGTTTTATCACCCAGCCGTAAGCTAGCCCCTTTATTGGTCTCTCGTGTGAAGGTGATGGCAAAGTTGGATATTGCGGAAAAACGGGTACCTCAAGATGGTCGTATTTCGCTGAGAATCGGTGGCCGGGCGGTCGATGTCCGTGTTTCTACCATGCCTTCCTCGCATGGGGAGCGGGTGGTGATGCGTATTTTGGATAAAAATGCGACTCAAATGGACCTCTACAGTCTGGGAATGAACGAGAAAATTTTCGTGCGGTTCCGAGAACTGCTGCAGCGACCACATGGTATTTTATTGGTGACGGGCCCGACAGGTTCCGGTAAATCGACGACACTTTATGCCGGCTTACAAGAATTGGATCGGAATGAGAAAAATATTCTAACGGTTGAAGACCCGATTGAGTTTGATATTGACGGCATCGGTCAGACACAGGTGAATCCGAAAGTCGATATGACTTTTGCCCGAGGGTTGAGAGCCATTCTTCGTCAGGACCCTGATGTCGTGATGGTCGGAGAGATTCGGGACTTGGAAACGGCACAAATTGCTGTGCAGGCATCTCTCACCGGGCACTTGGTACTTTCTACATTGCATACCAATACCGCGATTGGCGCGGTAACTCGTCTGAGAGATATGGGGATTGAATCTTTTCTGGTGTCATCATCACTCGTTGGTGTGCTGGCTCAGCGGTTGGTTCGTACGTTATGTCCCGATTGTAAGCAGCCATTTGAGGCCGAGAAAGAACAGCGTGAGCTCTTCGATGTTCAAGATGATGAGTCTTTGACACTTTACGCCCCGAAAGGGTGTGAAAAATGTCATTACAAAGGTTATCGGGGACGGACTGGGATTCATGAATTATTAGTGATTGATGAAAAAGTCAAATCACTGATCCATACCGAAGCCGGAGAGCAGGCGGTTGAACAGCAAGTTCGCGAGTCATGCCCAAGTATTCGTATGGATGGACTGAACAAGGTTCGGACTGGGATCACGACACTTGAAGAAGTGTTGCGCGTCACTGAGGAGGTCTGATGGCTGCATTTGAATATCAGGCGCTTGATCTCAAAGGAAAACGCAAAAAAGGTGTGATCGAGGGAGATAGTGCCCGCCACGTTCGCCAGCGTTTAAAAGAGCAAGGGTTAACGCCAATTGCTGTTCAGGCCACGCAAGTCCAGAAAAATAATCAAACGCAAAGCAGTACAACCTCGTGGAAAAGAGGTATT
Source organism: Vibrio rubrogenes (assembly GCF_059641415.1). Lineage (NCBI taxonomy): Bacteria > Pseudomonadati > Pseudomonadota > Gammaproteobacteria > Vibrionales > Vibrionaceae > Vibrio > Vibrio rubrogenes. The sequence continues at coordinate 72,265 of NZ_JCARSY010000017.1, read as the reverse complement.
GGAGCGACGGATCTGGCGCTGTTAACCAGGCAAATGTCGACATTACTCCAGTCAGGAATGCCGTTGGAGGCATGTCTGCAAGCCGTGATTGAACAAACAGAAAAGGCTCGGATTCGCAGTGTTCTTACCCGTGTCCGGTCAAAAGTGACTGAAGGTTTTTCCCTAGCCGATAGTATGGCCGATTATCCACATATTTTTGATGGTTTGTTTCGTTCCATGATTGCTGCCGGTGAGAAGTCCGGGCACTTGGATATGATTCTGAATCGATTGGCGAGCTATACCGAAAATCGGCAGAAGATGCGCTCAAAACTCTTACAGGCGTTGATTTATCCCATTGTTCTAGTTGTTTTTGCGATCACGATTGTGGCCTTTCTTTTAGCTGCTGTCGTGCCCAAAATTGTCGGGCAATTTATCCAAATGGGGCAAACCCTTCCGACATCGACTCAGCTTTTGTTAAATATGAGCCATTTTGTTCAGGAATGGGGTTGGTTGGTTCTGCTGCTGGCTTTAGGTGGATGGGCATTCATCCAGTCGGCTCTAAAACGGCCACATATCCGCTTTGCATTTCATCGTAGGCTGATGAGTGTACCCATGATTGGTAAAGTTGTTCGGGGTCTGAATACCTCTCGTTTTGCACGAACCCTGGCAATATGTTCTTCGAGTAGTATTCCGATTCTCGATGCAATGCTGGTTGCCAAAGATGTTGTGGAAAACACGTACATGAAACAAAAAGTACAGGAAGCGGCCGAATCAGTCCGGGAAGGGGCGAGTATTCGTAAGTCTCTGCAACAAACTAAGCTTTTTCCTCCGATGATGCTTCATATGATTGCCAGTGGTGAACAGAGTGGTGAATTGGAGAGGATGCTGATTAGTGCCGCTGATAATCAGGACGAACAGTTTGAAGCAACGGTTAATATTGCTTTGGGGCTGTTCACGCCCATGTTGATTGCATTAATGGCCGGATTGGTTTTATTTATTGTGATGGCAACCCTAATGCCGATTTTAGAAATGAACAATTTAATGACGCGCTAGTCTTAGCTGTTCATTGGTTAGGAAACGTGAATGTTGGAGTAGGAATGAAAATAAAAAATCAAGTAAACAAACAAGGTGGTTTTACGCTGTTAGAAGTGATGGTCGTGATCGTTATCCTTGGGCTTTTGGCGAGCTTCGTTGTCCCGAATCTATTGGGAAATAAAGAGAAAGCCGATCAGAAAAAAACGATTGCCGATATTGTATCTCTGGAAAATGCCTTGGATATGTATCGCTTAGATAACAATACTTATCCAACTACGGATCAAGGGTTGAAAGCGTTGGTGACAAAACCGTCTAATCCTGAACCTCGTAATTATCGTGAAGGGGGTTATATCAAGCGGTTACCGCAGGACCCTTGGGGAAATGATTATCAATATTTGAGCCCTGGCGATAAAGGCAAAATTGATGTCTTTAGCTATGGCGCTGATGGTCAGGAAGGTGGTGAAGGGAACAATAGCGATATCGGTAACTGGAACCTGCTTGACTTCCAGTAATCGCGGATTCAGTAATTGTGGATTGGATGAATACTGCTCATGAAATACCATCGTGGTTTTACACTGCTGGAAATTATGTTGGTTCTTGTAGTGATTTCACTGGGCAGTATGGTCGTTGTGATGTCTCTGCCCGACAGGTCTCAGGATAAGGTGCAACAAACGGCCGAACGGCTTTATCAACGAGTACAGCTTTTGAGTGAAGATGCGATTTTCAGCGGGCGAACTTATGGACTTTATGTCGATGAAAAAAAGCATAGCTTTCGCTTTTTGATGTTATCGGATAAGGGCTGGAAAGACCTTGAATCTCTGTCTCCCATCAAAGGTAAGCTGACGGCTGAAGAGGGGACGAGTTTTCGTTTTGAACGCGGCGGGGGTGTCTGGAATAATCCGGAACGCCTGTTCAGTCAGGAATCTTTGTTTGAAGACATGGATTTTCCCGACCAAAACGAAGATGAGAAGCCAATCCCGCCACCGCAGGTATTTATTCTCTCCAGTGGTGATGTTACCCCATTTTCTATCCAGTTTTGGGCGGATTCTACACCAGATTCATTATGGTTAGTGAGAACCTCTGAAGACGGCATTCTGCACATTCGGACTCCCTCGGATCAAGACGATGAAGCAAAGTAAGGGAATGACATTATTGGAGGTGCTGATTGCATTGGCAATATTTGCAACGGCATCGATCAGTGTGATTAAGGCTGTCAGCCAACATGTCAATACAGTACACACTCTCGAAGAAAAGATGTTTGCTGCGATGGTGGTTGATAATCAAATGGCTCGAATCATGCTTGCACCGGAGACATTGTCTAATCAGGAAGGAACGGAAGAGATGGCTGGAACGACATGGTATTGGAAAGTGTCTTTGGTTGAAACGAGCAGTGATGTGTTGAAAGCCTTTGATGTGAGCGTTTCCCAAAGAAAATCCGGTCCGTCGGTGGTGATCGTGAGAAGCTATGTTGCAAATGAAGCGTCATAGTCGGGGATTCACTTTAATTGAGGTGCTGGTGGCGCTGGCGATTTTGGCGAGTCTGACGATTGCTGCTTATCAGGTACTGAACCAGGTTCAGCGGAGTAATGTCGTCAGTCAGGAAAGTGAACAACGGCTGGGTGAAATTCAGAAGGCGTTGGCTATTATGGATAGTGATTTTCGCCAGATGGCGTCCCGCCAGTTTCGCAACCAGGGAGAGGAAGCCGGCTCTCAGTTGTTGTGGATGCAAGACGGATTATTATCTTCAGATAGTGTCGGTATTCTTTTTACACGGCATGGTTGGGTCAACCCGCAAATGCAGTTTCCCCGTGGAGATATCATTAAGGTCGGATACCGTTTAACCGGAGAGCGTCTGGAAAGAGTATGGTGGCGTTATCCCGATACGGTTGCCGGTGATAATGGCATTGTTCGACCATTATTGACACAGGTTGAGTCGATCAGCTTTCGTTTATATCGTGATAATCAATGGGTTGAACAATGGGAAGACAAGGGGGTTTTACCGGAAGCCATTAGTGTGAGACTCACTCTGAAAGATTATGGTCAGATTGAACGGATTTATCTGGTTTCTGGAAGTGAGCTGAGTGTTTCCAATGCATCCAATTAAATCGTTGCAAAGACAGCGTGGCGTTGCCCTGATTCTTGTGTTGCTGATATTGGCAATGATGGTTTCCATCGCGGCGACAATGTCGGAGCGCCTGTTTACCCAGTATCACCGGTCAGGAAATCAACTCAAATATCAACAGGCATATTGGTATAGCCTCGGTGTTGAAGTGCTGGCTAAATCGGTTATAAAGCAGAGTTATGAAGATAATGATGAGGCCGTTAACCTGAGTCAGCCTTGGGCGGTAAAGGATAAAAAATATCCACTGGACTACGGCACGGTGGAAGGGAATATTCAAGACATGCAGTCTTGCATGAATATTAACGCACTGGCGGGAATCAACTGGAATCCTGCGGATACCGGGACACCTTATCTGGTGCAGGTATTGCAGCACCTGTTTGAAACGGAAGACATTGATAATTATCAGGCTGAAGTCGCGGCCAGCTCGATTTGGGAATTTATTGATACGAATCGTTCAATTAATTCGGTCAGCGGGGTAGAAGACAGTTTTTATGAGTCGATGTCACCAGCCTATGATGCGCCCGATAGTTTATTGGCTGATGCCACAGAAATTCGGGCGGTACAGGGCGTCAGTGGTGAGATTATGCTGAAAAGTATGCCGAGTTTATGTGCTTTGCCGACCAAAGAATGGCGATTGAATATCAATACCGTTTCTGTCAAACAGGCAAACATTTTAGTTGCGATGTTTTATCCCTATCTCAGTCAGTCTGCTGCGGTGCAGTTGATTAAGGATCGGCCTTATTCCGGGTGGAGTAGTCTCGATGATTTTTGGGCACAAGGTGAGTTGAGTGGGATTGATGAGACAAGCAAATCAAACGCCACCGGTTTTCTTGGGGTTGATAGCAATTACTTTGAATTGGATGCTCAGGTCATGGTCGATGATGCCCGCGTAAGGGTTCGGAGTCTAATGTTTAGTAAAGATAGAAAAACTGTGACGGTCATTCGCCGTCGCTATGGAGGAGAGCGTGAGCGAATATCTGCTCGTCCGGCTGAGTAAGCAACCCCAGGCCAAAGGGCATTGGTGGCTCGGTGCTGAGCATGCGACAACGATTGAAAAATCAGGAGAAATAGCCTCCTGGACCAATATAGATGAGTTAGTCCCTCATGCTGAGGGACGGCCTGTGATTGTCCTACTTTCTGGTGCTGATGTGGTAATGAAGACGGTTTCATTACCGGCTGGTGGTGCTCGTCAGTATGAAAAAATGCTGCCGTACTTAGTTGAAGATGAATTAGCACAGGATGTGGATACATTGCATTTTTCCGTACTGGCGAAGCAAGAAAACCAAGTTTATACCGTAGCGGTAGATCGGGATTGGTTGAGTTGTATTCTGGAACAGTTTGAAGCCTGCGGACTCCCAGTAGAAAATGTCTTGCCGGATGTGTTGGCACTACCGACAGAAGAAAATGTGACGGCTGTCCAATTGGGTCATGAATGGATTATTCGTCAGGGCCAGTTCAGCGGTGTGTGTATTGAAAGCTCGTGGTTACCCATATTTGCCCAGATGAATGAAGATGCGGAGGAAAGTCCGGCACTTGAGATTACATCTTACAGCCGGGTGCCTGAGTTGAATGATTCGAGTTCACAGGTCTGGACCGAGAAGCTGGTTGATTCGATTGACCTGTTGCTGTACCGCGGGGCATTAAGTAGCCCGATCACGTTGTTGACCGGTAAATTTAAGAAGTCCTCTTCGGTGATGAAATACTGGCAGATTTGGCGAGGTAGTGTCATTGCTTTGGTGGCGTTGATGACCTTGTTGTTGATTCATCATGCGGTTGATATCCGCCAGATGTCTCAAGAGGCCAGCGCCCTGAGAACCGAAAGTGAACATATTTTCAGAACACTATTTCCGGAGCGGCACAAAATCCCGACGGTGAGTTATCTGAAAGGACAATTTACCAATGAAATTAAGACATTGTCTGGTGGTGAAGGTCAAGATTCCGCATTGTCATTATTTACGTCGTTGGCAGAGACCATTGGCAGTACTTCAGGGATACAACTTCAACGTATTCATTATGACGGGGCGCGGAGCGATATTCGTATTGATGTGCGAGGTGCCGATTTTCAGGCATTTGAAGCCACGCGTCAGAAACTGTCCCAGAAGTTTGATGTACAACAAGGACCGCTTAACCGAGATGATAATCAGGTCTCAGGGTCTTTCATCTTAAAGAATAAGTAGGTGAACGATATGAATCAATGGATGAATCGTGGCTATACTTGGTGGAAGACATTGTCCTCCAGAGAGCAGCGATGGTTACTGATTACTGTCAGTTTTAGTGTCTTGGCACTGCTGTATGGTGGTATTGTTCGCCCCATGCAGGAACAGCGGGTTCTGGCTCAAAATAAATTGACCGCAGAGAAGAATTTATATGCGTGGGTCACAGATAAGGCCGATGTGCTAACTCAGCTGAGAAAACGTGGGAATGGTCCAGTATCTTCAGATGAGCCGATGAATCAAGCCGTTGCCGGTTCGACAGGTAAGTTTGGTGTCCGGCTTATTCGAATGCAACCCAAAGGTGAAGGCTTACAAATTTGGGTGGAACCGATAGCGTTTAACCAGTTTATCGACTGGTTGGCTTTTTTACGGCAGCAGTATGGTATTCAGGTGATGATGATGGATATCGATAGGGCTGAAAAAAATGGCATGATTGATATAAAACGCCTGGAATTAGTTCGAGGTTAAATAAAGTGAAGAAAAAAATTATGTATGTCGTTGGTTTGTTTTTTGTGTTTGTGGTCAGTGTGTTGGTCCACTTACCTGCAAATATGGCTTTAAAATTCATTCCTCAACCCCGGGAACTATTGTTGAGCGGGGTTGGCGGGACAATATGGCATGGTGAAGTTCAGTCTGCTAAATGGATGAACTATGATCTGGGCTCACTGGTTTGGAATTTGCGTCCTCTCTCTCTGTTCAAAGGTAAGATTGCTGCGGATATCGCTTTAGGCAAACGTCATGAGGCAGCTCTTCGGGGAACTGGTGAGGTCGGGGTTGGTTTTTCCGGTGTTTATGTCCGCAATCTGTCACTGACGGCTCCGGCTCGGTTTGTTGCCGAGAATATGCATTTGCCGCTACCGGTGAGCGCTGATGGCGCGTTCAGACTGGTCATTGATAATTATCTGTATCAGCCACCGTTTTGTGCTCAGGGCGAAGGCGAGATTACTTGGACAAATGCACAAATCTCGATGCTCTCTCAATCGGTCCCGTTAGAAAAAGTATCAGCCCGACTCGCCTGTGAAGATGGCCGGATCAGTCTGAAAGGTCAGCAGTTATCGGAAGCACTACAAAGTGAATATTCGATGGTGTTAACACCACAGGACCAGTATCAAGTACAAGGTTGGGTAAAACCGAGTGAACGTCTGCCTAAAATGTTCAGTCAGTGGATTCAGACCTATGCATCGACAGATGCTCAGGGACGATACTCATTTCAATCACACGGAACACTGACACTTCCTAACTGATAACCGTGACAGACTAGCGCTTAACGGATATAGCCGTTAAGACGTTAGCCCTTATGGGTGAGGATCTCTTGCCAGGGAAGCGTTGGATCACCAATCACGATAAAATTCGGGTTTTCCAATGTCTCTCTGAGATTGTAAGAGAGTGGTGAAAGTTTCGTACTCAGAAGCTTTCCCCCTGCTTCTTCCACAATACATTGAGTTGCCGCAGTGTCCCATTCTCCGGTTGGACCCAGCCGCAAATAACAGTCAACCGCGCCCTCTGCAACCAGACAAGCTTTTAATGCTGCAGAACCGAGCGGCACTAAATCATAATTCCATTCGGTACTGAGACGATTGGTGATTCGGTTGATATCTTGGCGGCGACTGATGGCAATCGAAATCGACTGACTGGGAAATTCATGCTGGTGAGTACGAATCCGTAAACTGTCGGATAAATCTGGGATTTTCCAGGCTCCCTTACCACGACAGGCATAATATGTAACGCCCGATACCGGGCCGTAAACCACGCCGATCACAGGCTGATTGTCTTCTACCAGTGCGATGACTGTTGCAAAGTCGCCACTCCGTGCGATGAATTCCTGTGTACCATCCAGTGGATCAACTAACCAGTAGCGAGACCACTCTGAACGTTTTTCCAGACTGATATCCGCATCTTCTTCGGAGAGTACTGGGATGTCAGGCGTCAACGATTGGAGTTTTTCGGTAAGAAATTTATGTGCAGCTAAATCAGCGCTTGTCACCGGGGTTTGGTCTGATTTAGTAAATGCTTCGTAGGATTTGGTCTGGTAATAGTCCAGAATGAGTTGCCCGGCGGAACGAGCAATTTCAATCAGTTGCGGTAACAGATGTGAATGGTCTCGTTTCATAATGTGTTCACCTCCGGGAGCAACTGATGTTGCTTCATATAATTTAAGGTGAGAAGCAGCGCTGTCACACTACGGGCTTCACAAAAGTCGAGATGGGTTAACAGTTCTTCAGCCTGAGATAACGGCCAACGGATGATTTCAAGAGGTTCGGGCTCATCACCAACGAGTTGCTCCGGGTATAAGTCCTGAGCGATAAACAGAGACATTTGTCCGGAAAAATAAGACGGCGCAAGAATCAGATCTTTGAGGTGGGTGAGCTGTTTCGCCCCAAATCCCACTTCTTCTTTGAGTTCTCTTACGGCTGCTTCTTCAGCATGTTCACCGGGATCAATTAATCCTTTCGGAAATCCCAACTCGTAACGCTCTGTGCCTGCTGCAAATTCACGGACCAGCAAAATATCTCCCTGAGCCGTTATCGGAACCATCATTACTGCATGGCGTCCGCTGGGGCGCATCCGTTCATACGTGCGTAGTTCACCGTTGGAAAAACGCAAATCCAGAGATTCCACTGTAAAAAGACGCGATTGAGCAACCGTTGTGATATTCAGGATCTCAGGGTTCTGTTTGGACGTCATGCTGATACTCCTCCGTGATACCTATAGCTTAACTATATGAAAAAACTGATGGGGATGAAAACACTTGTCTGTCGATATTGACAGTTGTTTTACCAACAAGAGTCACATAACAGAAAGTCGATGCATTGGCATCGACTTCTTTTGACATGTTTGGATGTGGCCGATTTAGTAGTATGAGTGCTCACCACGGTCATGCTCGGTTAAATCTTTGACAGCATTCAGCTCGCCGGCAAATTGCTCGAGCAGCTCTTTTTCGATGCCGTCTTTCAGTGTGACGTCGACCATCGAACAGCCGTTGCACCCGCCACCAAATTGAATAATGGCAACACCGTCATCAGTAATTTCCAGCAACTGAATATGACCACCATGCCCGGCTAACTGAGGGTTGACCTGTGTTTGGATAACATATTCAACGCGCTCAAGCAGCGGTGCATCGTCCGCAACTTTACGCATCTTTGCATTCGGTGCTTTGAGTGTGAGCTGAGAGCCCATTTTATCGGTCACATAGTCGATCACAGCATCTTCGAGAAAAGGAAGGCTCAAATCATCAACATAAGCAGAGAACGCCGAAAACGGGATTTCAGTATCAGCACTTTCTACAGCCTCAGGCGGACAGTAAGAGACACCGCACTCAGCGTTCTGAGTGCCGGGATTGACGACAAAGACCCGAATATTGGTTCCTTCCGGCTGTTGTTCGAGAAGTTTTGCGAAATGTTCCTGAGCGGATTCAGTAATAGTAATAGAATTTGACACGACGAATACCTGAGTAATTTTGTAGGCTATTTATTCACCATTTTACTCCTGAGAAATCAGAGATCCAATCCTTTTTACGGTAATTATTGATTGTGATATTCAGGAGTTCTGCATAAGCAATAAATATCAATGTATTCGACGCCAACTTCAAGCAATAATTGGCATAATTGACTGATGGTACTTCCGGTTGTCACAACATCATCAACGATCGCAACGTGCTTGGCCGAGGGGGGATTGCGTAACATAAACGCTTTTCTCAGATTTTGTTCTCTTTCATGTTTATGTAGTCCCTCTTGCGGTGGTGTTGAGCGAATTCGTTGTAACAGTTTGGTTTGATAGGTGACTGCCAGTGCCTGACTGAGATGATGGGCCAGTAGTTCACTCTGGTTGAACCCGCGATAAAGATAACGTCGCCAGTGTAGGGGAACCGGAAGTAATAGTGGTGCCGGAGCAGGTATGACTTGCGCCAAAAGTGTCGCAAGTGGCGGAATGTGCCAGAATTGTCGTCCGTATTTGATTTGATGAATCATTGGTGCCAGCGGATAGGCATAATCACCAAGACAATAGAGAGCGTTCCACAGTGGCGGGGACTGAAGGCAAGTCCCGCACCGATTGGTTGGGAATGGCATCGACAAGCCACATCGTGTACAACGGGGTGTTGGCTGAAAGCAGTTCAGGCAGTTGGTACACCAGTGGTGTTCCCAAGCCGTTAACGGTAGCTCACAGAGCGCGCATAATTGGGGAATACAGCGACAGAAAGTGTGTTGAATACGTTGCAATAACATGTGTTGCTTCTCCGGGTCATTAAGAAAGACGTGATATTGTACGGATGAGCAAGGCGGCGAATGTATGAGTTTTGTAGGAGATAACGTGAACAGAGTGGCATCTTTGTATTGGCAGGTTGAAGGTTGTGGAAAAGATCTAGTGTTGATCCATGGTTGGGGTATGAACGGGGGCGTTTGGCATAATACCGTTGAGATTCTCAAACAGAACTTTCGAGCCCATGTCGTTGATTTACCGGGATATGGACATAGTGCCGACATCCATGCGGACTCGTTGGAAGATATTGCTCAATTACTGATCCGACAAGCACCGAAAGGTGCCATTTGGGTCGGTTGGTCGCTCGGCGGCTTGGTCGCGACGCATATGGCGTTGTATCACGCAGATTATGTCAGTCAGCTGGTTACAGTAGCCAGTTCGCCTAAATTTGCTGCTGAAAAGGGGTGGAAAGGCATTCGGCCACAGGTTTTGTCAGCATTTACGGAGCAACTGGTCGATGATTTTCAGCTGACCATCGAGCGTTTTATGGCGCTTCAAGCGATGGGAAGCCCGACCGCCCGACAAGATGTGAAGCAATTGAAACAGATGGTGTTTTCTCGTCCCGTACCACAGCCGCAAGCGTTGATGGCAGGATTAAACCTGCTCGCGAATGTTGATTTTCGTGACCACATTGCTCAGATCTCGGTGCCGATGCTGCGCCTTTACGGTCGGCTCGATGGTCTGGTGCCAGTACAGATTGCAGCGCAATTGGACGAGATGGCACCGGACAGCCATTGTTATATTTTTACTCAGTCATCTCATGCGCCATTTATGACCGAAACTGAACAGTTTTGCCAACAGATCCGGTGGTTCGCACAATAGTTAAAGTTTGGCGATTGTCAGTTTTTTGTCATATTGTTTAAAATGTCAGCGTTTATTGTTAAATATTTGAACGGTTGAGTCGATATAGGTTCTAACTCATTCGATGTCTGAACATTGGATGGGCTGGGCGATGCTGAAGGAGGTTTCGGCAATGATTGTGTCACCAAATAATATCAGTGTGCCACTTATCGCCCCATCGGTGAATGTGCCGACGGAACAGGCAGAGCATGATAATCGTGTCAGAGCCCCTGTCGTACCAACCGTACAACTGGAAAAAGCCAACGCAGAGCGGCGGTTGAAATCCGATGATAAGCAGCGCAAGCGATCGTCTTGGGATGCCGCAGAACATCCTCAGTATGAGATTGATTCTGAGCAGGAACAGGAAATCGTTTCTTCCCATGAGGAAAAAGCACAAAGTGAGCTTGAGCGGCTTTTCAAATTGTTAGCTTTATCGACCTACAGTCAAGATCAGGGCAAAGGTTATACAATCCGGTTCCGGTTACCGAAACATATCATTGATGCAGCGATAACCGAAGGACAAATGGCGCGAAGGCGAACGGTCATAAAATATCATTATGGGCATGCCATCGCACCGAATACCCCTTCGGAGGTCATCGCAATATTGTAAACCTCATCGTCATCGAGGAAGAAATATTGCTGTTATGGAATTCCCTCACTTCAGATGAAGTGAGGGTTTTTTTTATGGCTGGGGGCAGCTTTTGCAGAGCGTCATTCCCAGCGGCATCGAATCAATTACTTTTTCGCTTTGGCAAAGGCCGCTGCAAATGCACCACCCATCGCATTATTGGTGGCAACAGTATCACGGTGAGGTTTTTTTTGAGCCGGACGTGAAGTCGTCTGGTTGCGTGCGGTAGTACGATTCGCCTGACCCGGTTCGTCAGACAGGCGCATCGAGAGACCGATTCTCTTTCTCGCCACATCAACTTCCATCACTTTGACTTTGACGATATCACCGGTTTTGACCACTTCTCGCGGATCAGACACAAACCGATCCGTCAGCGCGGAAATATGAACCAATCCGTCTTGATGAACGCCGATATCGACAAAGGCACCAAAATTGGCAACGTTGGAGACGACTCCTTCGAGGATCATGCCGGGTTCCAAATCCGAGATTGCGTGGATATCGTCGGCAAACGTAGCCGTTTTAAATTCAGGACGAGGATCGCGTCCCGGTTTGTCGAGTTCTTTGATAATATCGGTGACCGTCGGCAGTCCAAAATGATCGTCAGTATAATCTCTTGCATTGAGGCTTTTAAGAAACTCGGTATTGCCAATTAATGACTTCATCTCTTGCTGATTGTTCTTTGCGATGGCAGATACAACCGGATAGGCCTCCGGGTGAACCGCTGAAGCATCGAGAGGGTTTTTACCGTCCATAATTCTCAGGAACCCGGCACACTGCTCGAACGCTTTGGGACCGAGACGGGGGACTTTCTTCAGGATTGTGCGGCTCTCAAAACGACCATGTTCATTGCGGAAAGCCACAATGTTATCCGCCAGTGTCGCTGAGAGGCCTGCAACGCGGGTGAGAAGTGCCGGAGATGCAGTGTTGACATCGACACCGACCGCGTTCACACAGTCTTCCACCACAGCGTCCAGACGTTTCGCCAGCAGTGACTGATTGACATCATGCTGGTACTGACCGACCCCGATTGATTTCGGATCGATTTTCACTAACTCCGCCAACGGATCTTGTAACCGTCGGGCAATTGAAACCGCCCCGCGCAGCGAGACATCCATCTCCGGAAATTCTTTGGCCGCCAGCTCGGATGCGGAATAGACCGATGCCCCCGCTTCACTGACGACAATTTTCTGAACTTTGAGATTACCCCGTTTGATCAAATCTGCGGCAAACAGATCGGTTTCACGAGAAGCAGTGCCGTTACCGATGGCAATCAAATCAACATTGAATTTGCGCACCAGTCCATCAATGACTTCAATGGATTTTTCATACTGTTTTTGCGGCTGATGGGGATAAATAGCCGTGGTTGCCAGTACCTTGCCGGTGGCATCGACAACGGCCACTTTACAACCGGTACGCAAACCGGGATCCAGTCCCAACGTTGCTCTTGGCCCTGCGGGTGCCGCCATCAGCAAGTCTTTCAAGTTGGTGGCGAAGACGTCAATGGCTTCAATCTCTGCCCGTTCTTTCATCGCAGACATCAGTTCCGTTTCCATATGCATGGAGACTTTAATCCGCCATGCCCAACTGATGACCTGCTGACGCCATGCATCAGCCGGTGCATCGCTGAGATGCAGCCCGTAGTGCTGTGCAATCAGGGTTTCGCAGTAAGAGCTGCGACGGCCTTCTTCCTGTTCAGGATCAGCGTTGAGTGCCAGTGACAAAATACCTTCGTTACGGCCACGTAACATCGCGAGGGCGCGGTGAGAAGGGACTTTACTGATCGGCTCTTGATGCTCGAAGTAATCCTTGAATTTCTCGCCTTCTTGCGCTTTTCCATCGATGACTGTTGAGACAAGTACCGCATGTTTGAGTAGATAATGGCGCAGCTTTTCCAGTAGATTGGCATCTTCAGCAATTCGCTCCATGATGATGGCTCGGGCACCATCTAAAGCTGCTTTGGTGTCATTAATCCCCTGCTCAGGGTTCAGATAAGCTTGTGCAGCTTGTTCCGGTTCGGTTTGCGGTTGTTCCCAGAGTTGATCGGCGAGCGGTGCCAAACCGGCTTCAATGGCAATTTGTCCTTTGGTGCGCCGTTTGGGTTTGTAAGGCAGGTAGAGATCTTCCAAACGGGTTTTACTGTCCGCTTGGATAATGTCCTGTTCCAGCTCGGGGGTCAGTTTTCCCTGCTCTTGAATCGATTTCAGAATGGTTTGGCGGCGGTCATCCATTTCGCGTAAATAGGAAAGCCGCGAGTCCAGTGTCCGTAGTTGGGTGTCGTCTAGCCCGCCCGTGACTTCTTTCCGGTAACGGGCAATGAAAGGGACGGTGCTGCCGTCATCAATCAGGTTAACAGCGGCAATAACTTGTTCAGTGCGTACATTCAGCTCTGAAGCAATCGTATGACAGATAGCTTGGCTCATCCGTATATTTCTCTCTCGATGTCGTTAGTCTTGTCTATATTCGATTCGGTTGATGAACCACGCTTTTGGCCCTTGGGGCGTTTCTACCGTGAATTCATCGTCAGGTTCTTTTTTGAGCAGCGCCCGGGCCATGGGCGAATCAATCGAAATGTAGTTCTTGGCATCCCCGTAGATCTCATCCGGGCCGACAATGCGAAAACATCGCGTCTCACCTTCATCATTTTCAATTTCGACCCACGCCCCGAAGAAGACCTTGCCGTCTTGCTGAGGTGAGTAATCAATGATTTTGACTTGTTCCAGACGTTTACGCAGATAGCGGATGCGTCGATCAATTTCCCGCAGGCGCTTTTTGTTATATTGGTAATCCGCATTTTCACTACGATCGCCCAGACTCGCTGCCCAAGTCACTTTTTTGGTGACCTCCGGGCGCTCTTTTTGCCAGAGAAAGTCAAGTTCTTGTTTGAGGCGATTATAGCCTTCTCGGGTAATCAGGTTGGTTTTCATCAGTGGTTATTAGTCGCAGACAATGTACATTTATGGGGCTACCTTAGCGAAAAATAGCAGAAAGGTTAATGGTTGTGTATCGAAGATGACGAAAGCTTTACGTTTTCCCTCGTGCAAAGAGAAATGTTGTCCTGCAGTTATGTATTTTTACGCGTTGTTTTCCAGAAGAGGAGCTGCGTGAGCAAAGAAATATTCATATATGGAATCAATTTAATGTAGTATTATTTAAACAAAAAGATAACATTCAACGTCATCGGCTTTTGTCAGCGAGAATACTGAGGAAAGCATCATGTCAAAATTAACCATTAAATCACGCGTCTATGCGCTGTCCATACTTCCCTTGTTATTGATTAGTTTTGGGATGATTTTTATATCATATCAACAAATGTCTAATCTCAATCACACCCAGCAACAGTTAATTCATCAACGCCTTTCCGAGCAGAAACGCGATGAGTTGAAGGCGTACATCGATATTATTGACTCTTCTCTGACTTCATTGAAAGAGCACAATGCTGATCGAAAAGATGTCATTGAAAAACTTTCTCAGATTCGTTTTGGTGACAGTGGTTATGTGTTTGGATACGACAGCAAAGGCAACCGTTTTTTCTTGGGAAATACCGGGAAGGGCATTGGTGAAAATTTCTGGGATATGAAAGATAGCAAAGGTAACTTTCTGATTCAGAATTTGATTAAGCAAGCCAAGAACGGTGGCGGATTTTCGAGCTATTTTTTCCCGAAACCCGGAGAAAAAGTTGCCTCTGAGAAGCTGAGTTATTCTCTCTATGAGCCTCAGTGGGACATGATTATCGGAATTGGATTTTATATCGATGACGTTGAAGCGATCACCGCGCAGATGACTGCAAAGTCCGAGCATGAAATGAAGCGGAGTTTTGTGTGGATGGCATCGATGGGAGCCGGTATGTTGTGCCTTGTGTCGGTGTTCACGATCTTATTTAGCCGTGGAATTTTGGGACCATTACAAAGGTTTGATCAGTCGATTGCCCGATTTGCCAATGGGGATGCCGATTTAACCGCGCGTATGGAAGCTTATCAGGTTCCTGAATATGCCTCTCTGAGCCATAACTTTAACCAGTTTGTCGAAAACCTCCAAAATATCATTCGCCAGTTGAGGTCAAACAGTGATGTGATTAGTAATGAAACCGGGTGTATGCTTGAGCGTTCTAATCAGGTTGATCAGTTATCGAACACACAACGGGAAGAAACGGAACAGGTTGCGACCGCGGTGACGGAAATGACCGCGACCGCACATGATATTTCTCAGAATGCCTCAAGTGCCGCAGCGGCTGCACAAGCTGCCGATGAGAAAGCAAAAGAAGCAATGGCGACCGTTGATTCTGCGGTTGACTCTGTTGCCGTATTAGCCGGGAAACTTGAATCTGCCAACATGGTGATGGATAAGCTCGAAAGCAATGTCAGCAACATTTCTTCTTCATTAGATGTGATTCAGGATATTGCCGAACAGACCAATTTACTGGCCCTCAATGCCGCGATTGAAGCTGCCCGGGCAGGTGAGCAGGGGCGTGGATTTGCGGTTGTTGCTGACGAAGTAAGAAAACTCGCCAGCCGGACACAACAGAGTACCGGAGACATTCATCACATCATTGAACAACTAAAAGGGGCAACCCAAGAAGCGGTCCAGTCGATGCTGGATAGTCGTTCTCAAAGTGAAGATACCGTGGCAAAAGCACACCAGGCAAGTGATGCACTGGCAGAGATCCTCGATTCTGTCAGTATGATTATGGATATGAACACATTGATTGCGACGGCAACTGAAGAGCAAAGTCAGGTGGGCCAGAATATATCTGAACGCGTTGTGATTATCTCCGAGCAAAGTTTACAAGTGGCCGAGGTTACGGATGAAAACCGTAAAGGAAGCCGTGATTTGAGAGACCAGACGCAAGAACTGAAATCACTGGTTGATCGGTTTACGGTTTAGTCGCGGGTAGATACTGACATCTCCAATCGGTCTGTTGGACAGGCCGATTTTTTATGCCTAAACAAAACCACCGCCTTGGGGCGGTGGTCAGAATGAATCAATAATTGTTACCACGAGTGGTATTGATTCAGCCAGATTCTCTCGATGTGGATGTGGCTATTGCTGCTCTCGGGCAATTGCGCGGTAGCCGATGTCACTGCGGTAGAAAACACCATCCCATTGAATCTGTTTCGCTAATGCATAAGCACGCTGTTGCGCCTCAAAGACCGTATTGCCTAATGCGGTAGCACAAAGAACACGCCCGCCATTGGTTACCACTTGGCCGTCTGCTTCGCGCGTGCCGGCATGGAAGACTTTCTCACCTTCCGTGTCTGTTTGCGGTAAGCCTGAAATGACATCACCTTTGTTGTAATCACCGGGGTAGCCACCCGCAGCTAAAACAATACCAATCGATGCGCGAGAATCCCATTTGGACTCGGCTTGATCGAGTTTGCCAGCAATTGCGGTCTGGCAAAGTTCAACTAAATCTGACTGAAGGCGCATCATGATCGGTTGCGTTTCGGGATCACCGAAGCGGCAATTGTACTCAATGACTTTAGGATTGCCCTGACCGTCGATCATCAAACCTGCATACAAAAATCCGGTATATGGATGGCCTTCCGCTGCCATGCCTTCCACGGTCGGATAGATGACCTGTTCCATGATACGGTCATGAATCTCTTGAGTGACGACGGGGGCTGGAGAGTACGCGCCCATACCACCAGTGTTTGGTCCGGTATCTTGATCGCCGACCCGTTTATGATCCTGACTGGTCGCCATTGGCAATACGTTCTTACCGTCAACCATCACAATAAAACTGGCTTCTTCGCCTTCCAGAAATTCTTCGATCACCACCCGGCTACCCGCATTGCCAAAGGCATTACCAGCCAGCATATCTTGAATCGCATCTTCTGCTTCTTGCAGTGTCATGGCAACGATCACGCCTTTCCCGGCAGCGAGGCCATCGGCTTTGACAACGATAGGTGCACCTTTTTCCCGGACATAAGCCAGTGCCGGCTCGATCTCGGTGAAGTTGGCATAATCAGCGGTCGGAATTTGATGGCGTGCCAGAAAATCTTTGGTAAAGGCTTTCGAGCCTTCGAGCTGTGCCGCGCCTTTCGTCGGACCGAAAATCGGCAGATCGGCAGCACGGAAGGCGTCAACAACACCAATCACTAACGGTGCTTCGGGGCCTACAATGGTTAAATCGATCGCGTTTTGCTGCGCGAAAGCAACCAAGCCTGCAATATCTTCAACGTCAATACCGACATTTTTGACCTTTTTCTCCAGCGCAGTGCCGGCATTACCGGGAGCGACAAAGACAGTTTCGACCTGTGGGTTTTGCGCGACTTTCCAGGAGAGTGCATGTTCACGTCCACCAGAACCGATAACAAGTACGTTCATAAAGATGAATTCCTGTGTTCAAGTTGTTTGCCTCCAGCGGAGGCAGCACGTTGAGAATGATAATGAGTCAGAGCCCTGATGAGCGAACCACGGACACTGACTCAGGTTGTGCGTCTGACTTAGTGTCTGAAATGGCGCATACCGGTAAAGACCATCGCCATACCGTGTTCATCGGCAGCAGCAATGACTTCATCATCGCGCATTGAGCCACCCGGCTGAATCACACAAGTAACACCCGCTTCCGCCGCAGCATCAATACCATCACGGAATGGGAAAAATGCGTCGGAAGCCATCACGGTTCCTTCCACTTTCAGATTTTCGTCAGCGGCTTTAATCCCGGCAATTTTCGCAGAGTAAACGCGGCTCATTTGTCCGGCACCGACACCGATAGTCATGTCTCCTTTCGCGTAGACAATCGCATTTGATTTGACATACTTGGCGACTTTCCAGCAGAACAGTGCATCTTTCAGCTCAGTTTCGGAAGGTTGGCGCTTTGAGACGATTTTCAAATCATCGACACTGACCATGCCCTGATCACGATCCTGAACCAGCAATCCGCCATTGACACGTTTAAAGTCATAACCGGTGGTTTTATCTTGCCATTGACCACAGACCAGCAAACGGACATTTTTCTTCGCTGCGACGACTTCAATCGCGTCATCGGCTACGGTGGGGGCAATAATCACTTCCACAAACTGTCGTTCAACAATTGCTTGAGCCGTGGCTGCATCCAGTTCACGGTTGAATGCGATAATACCGCCAAAAGCAGAGGTTGGGTCGGTCTGATAAGCGCGGTTATAAGCTTCGAGAACCGAGCCTCCTAAAGCGACACCACATGGGTTGGCGTGTTTGACGATCACACAAGCTGGCTCGGAGAATTCTTTCACACACTCTAAAGCAGCATCCGTATCGGCAATATTATTGTAGGAGAGGGCTTTGCCCTGAATCTGCCGAGCGGTCGCGACAGACGCTTCTTGCGGATGACTTTCGACATAGAAAGCCGCAGATTGGTGACTGTTCTCACCATAGCGCATATCTTGCTTTTTCTCGAACTGCATATTGAAGGTCCGGGGAAATTTCGAATCTGCATCGCCTTCTTTGTTCTCACCGTAAGAAGGAACCATCTTGCCAAAGTAGTTGGCGATCATGCCGTCGTAAGCAGCAGTATGTTCGAAAGCTGCAATCGCGAGATCAAAGCGTGTTTCCAGCGTGAGTGAATTGCTGTTCGCATCCATCTCGGTGATTACGCGTTGATAATCGGAAGCATTGACAATAATGGTAACATCTTTATGGTTTTTCGCGGCAGAACGCACCATCGTCGGGCCACCGATATCAATGTTCTCAACTGCGTCAGCCAGTGAACAGTCTGCTTTGGCAACGGTGGCAGCAAATGGATACAGATTAACAACCACCATATCGATGGGCTGGATACCATGTTGAGCCATGACTTCGTCGTCTTGTCCCCGACGGCCTAAAACCCCGCCATGAACTTTTGGGTGAAGAGTTTTGACACGACCATCCATCATTTCAGGAAATCCGGTGTAGTCGGAAACTTCAGTCACAGAAATACCTTGTTCAGCTAAAAGGCGGGCGGTGCCACCTGTTGACAGAATGTCAACGCCACGGTCAGCCAGTGCTTTGGCAAACTCTACAATACCAGTTTTGTCTGATACGCTGATAAGCGCACGGCGAATAGGGCGAGCGTTATTCATTGCTTCCTTCTTCCTCAAATTCACAGAGTTGATTGAACGAAATAGATGTCAAATTTTGTGGCGCACATTCTAGCGAATTAATCACTAAAAAGCTCGCGCAATCGTTTGGCATGAGCAAATTAATTCTCAATTCGTTATTTTTTCTGGGAATGAAAGTGAATCATGGCATCGAATTCAGAAGAATTGATGCCATATAAAAGGATACGGTGATATGCGTGGATATGACTAGTTATACACTCTCGCAACCCGACCGGATGCATTAATCCGATAGCTGCGGGCAGCGGCCGGAATAAACGCGGACTGACCTTTATGTAACGTGAGCGTCAGACCACTTTCATGCTGCAAGTGGGCATCTGCATCGATCGCAAAAACGATTTCTGCACTGGTGGTTGTGAGGGTAACGTCGCGCGGGGACGGATAAATTGAGAATTTAAAGTCATTGACCGGGACTGGATAATGACAAACACCCTCAGATTTTTCCGGTGCAATCAGCAGTGTGTCTTGCGGTTTAGGCGCGAATGACGTGCATTTCGCCAATTCCTCAACATCAATGTGCTTCGGGGTCAGCCCCGCTCTGAGCACATTATCTGAACTGGCCATCACTTCCAGTCCGGTTCCTTTCAGATAGGCGTGAGGGGTTTTGGCATCCAGATACATCGCTTCACCCGGTTGTAAAATCACATAATGGAGCAAAAGCGCAGAGAACAGCCCAATGTCTTCGGGATAATCTTGTGCTAAATCGAGAATCAACCGAGCGAGCGGATCATCTTGTTGATGTTGTGCTGCGTAAGCCAGCAATGCCGTAATTGCCTGTGATTTCCGTTCCCCGGACAATGACAGCAAACGAATAAAGAATGACTGAAATCCGGTTGTGCTTTTGTCCGCTTGCAGTTGCTTGACCAACGGTTCAATCGGCTGAAGATTCATCTTCGTCAGCGTCCGGAGAATGTCGTCTAACGGGCGGAATCCGTTCAGTGCGTGATAAGGTGTTAAGGCATACACCAGCTCAGGCTTGTGATTGGGATCTTTGTAGTTACGCTCGGGAGCATTGAGGGGGATGTGTTGTCGGTTCTCGCGTTCGAATCCTGTTTCCGCATCTGTTTTGCTCGGATGAACCTGAATCGAAAGCGCTTTGTCTGCCGCCAACACTTTAAACAAGAATGGCAACTCGCCATAAGCCTGATGAGTTTGTGCGGATAAACACAACGATGGATAGTGTTCAATGAACTCAGCAAGAGAGTAGTGTTGCTCACCTTCGATAAGCTGAGAGCATCCACCCGGATGCGCCCCCATCCAAATTTCAGCCTGAGGCAAATGTTCCGGATTTGGAATATTAAACAGATTGTGGATGGCGTGCGTACTTCCCCACGCATAGTGTTGAATCACATTTTGCATTAAATAGAAGGGGAGTATGGCTTTATCGTTCATGGTCATCCTGAATAAGTGACTGGTTTATAAAATAGGTATTAAATCATATTTATGGTATCCGACTTTGTACTTATATCAAATGTATGCCAATCATTGGCAGAGACATTTTTGGTGCGAGATGTCAGAACAGACCATCAGCGCATCAATTGTACTCGGTAATTGTACTCGGTAATTGTACTCGGTTTCAGTGATGATCGGCCGATTCAATACTGAATGCTTTGCCCCTTGACCGCCGGGAGTGGTTAGGTTTTGAAAACACTAAAACTCTGACTTAAGGATTGGCTGTCTTGGAGCAGTCTCTGGCTGGTGTTGCCAATATCCTGTGCGCTTTCGGTGATTTGTCGGCTGTGCTCGGCTAAATTGGTTATGTTATGACTGATATCCTGACTTGCCGAAGATTGCTGCAGACAGGCTGCTGCAATATTTTCGTTGAGTGCCTGAATCGTATGGATTTGCTCATTGATGTCATTGAGCATCTCTTGTGCTTTACGGGTTTCTTGTTGCGTTTCGAGCGACTGTTGTTTGGTTTGAGCCATGGACGAACTTAAATGACTAGCTCGTTTCTGCAAGGCCGTAATGATTTCTTCAATTTCATCAGTACTCTTTTGCGTTCGGGTTGCAAGGGTTCGCACCTCGTCAGCGACGACGGCAAATCCTCGCCCTTGTTCACCTGCGCGAGCCGCTTCAATTGCAGCATTGAGTGCCAGGAGATTGGTCTGTTCAGCGACACCACGAATGACATTCAACACTTCACCGACGTTATCCGCATCTTTAGTCAGATATTGGGTATTTTGTTCGGTTTCAGTCAGTAATTCAGACAAGGAGGTCATATATTGGGAGGCGTTGATGAGAACTTGACTACTCTCTTGGCTCTTTTGACGGGCAATTTGAGCGGAGCGGGCTGCTTCATCCGCCGCTGTTGCAACATCTTGCGTGCTTGACTGCAACTGGTTCATTGCAGAGGCCACGGAATTGGCTGCTTGTAATTGCTGTTCCGATTTTTTGATAGACTGTTCGGCAACCGCGTTGAGGTCTGTTGCGGAATGGGTGAGATTGGTAGAAATTGGCTTAATGTTTCGGATCGCGTCACAAATTTTAACGGTAAAGCGGTTGAATGCGGTTGCAATCTGGGCAAACTCATCTTTGCCATTGACGGGGAGCTGGCGGGTTAAATCTCCTTCTCCCTGAGAAATATCATTCAGGGCTTGACGGGTTGTATCGCAGGGGCGCGTGATACTGCGGATGATCAATGCTGATAATACGCTCAGGACCAACACAATCAACAATCCAGACCACAAGGCCATTGTTGTTCTCTCTGCAACCAGTTGGTCGACATCATCCACATAAATCCCCGAACCGATGATCCATCCCCAAGGTTTGAATAGTTTTACGTAAGAGACCTTTGCTACATCGGTCTCTGAACCGGGTTTGGGCCACATGTAATGGACTACGCCACCGCCTTGATTCTTGGCAACTTGCACCATCTCTAAAAAGAGCGCTTTTCCGGTCGGATCTTTGGCCTGAGAAAGGTTTTTGCCATCCAGCTGCGGTTTAAAGGGATGCATGATCATTGTGGGAGTGAGGTCGTTGATCCAGAAGTAATCATTTTTGCCATAGCGAAGATGTTTGATGGCTTGTTGTGCTTGTTGTTGTGCGACTTGACGGGTCAGCGTTCCCTCAGTTTCTAATTGGTGATAGTAAGAGAGCAAGCTATAAGTGCTTTCAATTAAATGTTGTGTCTTAATTTGCTTCTCTTCCATGAGATCATGCTTATATTCTATTAAGAGTTTGGTAAATAACATCATGATTAATAAAATATTTGCGAAGAGTAGCAGATACAGGCGTGTTCTTATTTTGGTTTGGCGTAGGCTGAAAAACATAACAACAATTCCTCTCTTTATAGAAATAGTGTTCCAACTTAGGTATATCAGAAAATTGTTGTGTAAATGTAAATAAATTACTTTTTTGTTAAGCGGGTAGCGAACTGATTCACTTTGATGCATTTAAGTTGATTCAACCTCTTCACCGCGGTATCACTGGCCGTGTGTTAAAGAATTTTAAACAACTTTTTCAGGATCGGCAGTTCCACATGGCGTTTGGCCGTAATGGCATAAAAGCTTTCGATGACAGAATCTAAGGTGGCATAGCTTTTCAGGGTTCCGGCCTGAATTTCATCCTGTACCACGACTTCGGGAATCACCGCGACAGCTCCGGCATCCCGGGTCAACAGTCGCAACATCGCCATATCATCAACTTCTGCATAAGGGGTGACTGACAACCCATGTTGCTCGCAATACAAATCAAACTGAGTACGGATCTCACTGTCCGGTCCCGGTAACAGTAATTTGGTGTGCATCAGATCTTGTGGAAATCGTAACGTCCCGAATTCCGGTGTATTGGGCCCGACCAGACAGACCCCCTGTTGTGCAATTAACTTACACCGCCATGGTGTCGTTGAGTCGGAGGCGACAGGGCGGTTGGAGAGAATCAAATCCAGCTTATGCACGCGAAGCTGTTCCAGCAGATCGTCAAAGTTAGAAGAGCACAGTGCCAGTTTGACGTTATCCCGACCAATCACCGGACGCAGAAAGTTCTCCTGAAAGTTCCGCGAAAGCGTTGCCACCGCACCAATCCGCAGCTGTTCGACGCGGTGTTGTTCACCGCTTTCCATCATCGACAGTAACTCACTGCCCAGATTAAAAATACTCTCGGCATATTCCAGCACCAGATGCCCCACATCAGTCAGTAATAACGTGCGTCCTCGACGATGGAACAGGTTATGGCCGAGCTGTCCTTCTAATTGTTTGATCTGAGAGGAGAGGGCCGATTGAGAGACGTTGAGCTTTTGTGCGGCGCGGGTCAGATGTCCCTCTTTGGCAACAGTCCAGAAGTAGTGCAGATGATGAAAGTTGAGGTTTCTCATTCTATTGTTCACTTAAAAAGAACGGTTTGTGAATATCTATCTATTTTACATCTCATTTTACTTGCTGCAACAATACGCCCCAATTGATACACATTTTCAGGAGAGATGATTTGATAGATTTGATACCGGGCGACGATTGCATTGCTGCCCTGTACGGACTCGGCTTCTTGGTCTGCCTTGTAACCCGTAAGCATGATTGGGCGGTTGCCCGCACCACATCACGCCTTGCGTTACTCGCGAGTATCGGCGTTCCCTTAGGTTCAGGATTGCTGACCCAGACGTTACCACCGGCTTTACCGACCCTGATGGGGTTACTGATTACGTTACTCGGGTGGGTGATTATTGATTATGCCTCTCGTTACCTCGAAGGAGACTCCGGCCAGCGTCGCTTTGTGCGGGCGATGTTATTTACACTCGGCTCGGTCGCCTTGCTGGTGAAAAGTGACAACCTTTTACTGATGATGTCGGCATGGAGCGCAAGTAGTATCAGTCTGCATTTTTTGCTCACACATTACCGGGATCGTAAAGCGGCAAAAATCGTGGCGCATAAAAAATTTCTGGTCAGCCGCATGGCCGATGTCTGTTTAATCGCTGCGTTGTTCCTGATGTATCAAACGCTGGGGAGCTTCTCGCTGCCGATACTCAATCAGCAACTTGGGCAGATGACGACACTCCCGCCGGAATTAAATATTGCGGCTTGCTTATTTGCTGTTGCTGCGATTCTCAAAACCGCGCAATTACCCTTGCATGGCTGGTTGATTCAGGTGATGGAGGCTCCGACACCGGTGTCAGCCTTACTCCATGCCGGAGTGGTCAATATGGGTGGCTTCGTGCTGATTTCGCTGGCAGCGCTGCTGAATCTTGCCCCGCTGGCACAGTCAATGTTGGTGATTGTCGGTAGTACCACGGCTTTACTGGCCGGATGGGTGATGATGACACGCATCAGTATCAAGGTGCGTCTGGCATGGTCAACCTGTGCGCAAATGGGATTTATGCTGATGGAAATCGGCCTTGGACTGTACGAACTGGCACTGCTCCATCTGATTGCCCACTCCGTTTACAAAGCGTATAGCTTTCTCAGTGCGGGAGAGGCGGTTGCTCAGACGGTGTACCGGGATTACTTCCCGCAAGCGGTTCGCATTCAAGGCGTTTTCGGGTCGGTATTACTCTCTGCTGCGGTGGTTATCGGCATGCCGATGCTATGGCAGCAGTGGCTACCGAGCTTGTCGTTACCGCTTTCTGCCAGCGTGATTCTGATCTTGGGCTGTGCACCGCTGTTTTGGTGTGCAGGCAATACGGCACGAGCGGGGATGGCGATCGGTGTGCTGCGCAGCAGCTTGGTCTTACATCTGTACCTGTTATGGCACAGCGTATTTGCGCATGTTGCACCGCCAGCCGGCCCTGAACAGATAGGATTACTTGGATTTGTCGCGGTGATCTTCGCCTTGCTCTATCTTGGTCAGATCGGGATTCGTTGTTATCCGCACAACCGCATGGTGAAACGCCTTTATCCCTGGGTCTACAACGGATTTTATCTCGATGAGACGTTCACCCGTTTCACCTTCAAAGTCTGGCCGATAAAACTGACGCTTGAACAAGCTCAGACGCAGGTCAACCGCAAGCATTCCATCGTCGGAGAACCCGTATGACAGCATTACTTGGTGATGAACCTAAGATAACCGATACGCTGAATGCAGCGATTGAGACGGCGTGCGACAGTATTGCGCCCAACTGGCCGCTGGATCGGATGATTGCCGTGAACCCGTATTGGTCATTGATTGACCGTCCTTTCTCGGAGGTGGCACATCATCTTGCCCAGTTTGCGGGCTCACCGATGGCAATGCCGTTGGATTATTACCGCGAGCGCTGGGAAAACGGCACCATTAATCATGCGGATCTGGCGCAAGCGCTGGCATCATTCAAGTTGGCCAAAGGTTGGGACGTTGCAGCAGCAACCGCTACATTGCAAGCGGATGATCTTCCTCCGACGCCGGCACCTTTGCTGTGCGATATGCTTGACAGCCAGCGTCATCTGAACCACGAGCCTGCGTGGTGCGATACCATCACCCATCAGATTGCTCAGTTTTGTGCCGCTTATTTCGATCAGGATCAGGCCGACTGGCACCCGCATAGTGAGGTGGGATTGTATCAAAGCTGGCGTGATACCCTGTGTCACGATCACAGCGTTGCGTTACTGATGAAAGCAGCCCATATTCCTCATCGGGCTACAGAGATGGCGACTACCCCGCGTGAGCAAATCCGACGGGTGTTAATGCTGTTAGATATTGATCCCGAGCAGTGGCAAGACTATTTGCAAGCGGTAATCTACCGGGTCAGTGGCTGGGCGGCATGGTGTGCCTATCTCAAGTGGCAGGCGCAGTTATCGCAACAAAATGACGAGACGCTGATCGATTTACTGGCAATTCGCTTAAGCTGGGAGTGGCTGGTGGATGATCAAGCACGCCATTCCGGATCAGTCTGGCAGCGTTGGCAGCACCGTTGGCACCAACATTTTCAGCAATATCAGCCAGAGATCATCAACCGGCGGCTGATTTGGCAACGGGCGCATGAAATCAGCTATCAGCGTCAGCTCAGCCAAGCCGTCACCCAGCCGACCCCGATGCGCACACATGCCCCGAAAGTTCAGGCGGTATTCTGTATTGATGTGCGTTCCGAAGTGATTCGGCGTCATTTGGAAGAACAAGGGGAGGATATTCACACCCTTGGATTTGCAGGATTTTTCGGTTTGCCGGTCAGTTTTACCCCGCTTGGCACCGAAATAAAACGCCCGCAGCTGCCCGGATTGCTGGCTCCGTCATTGACCATAGGCGAGAGTGTCGGCTGTGGTGAACAAGATGCGAAGCTGGCCGGGCAAAGACAGGCGGCATTGCAGCGCGAATCGGGTTGGTCGTGGTTCAATACCATGCCGGCCTCCACCTTCACACTGGTTGAAGCTCTGGGGTTAGGCTATGTCGGTAAACTGATTAAACGGGCTCTGCCGCTACACGGACATTCGGCTAAAGCACCGGGACTGTCGGCCACCAATGCCAACCCGCTTCGCCCGACATTACTCGCTGCTCCTGAACAACAAGTGACGCTGGCTGAAAACATATTGAAAGGGATGGGGCTCACCACCGAATTCGCGCCCATTGTCCTGTTGATCGGTCACGGCAGCGAAAGCGCTAATAATCCACAGCGTGCCGGTCTGGACTGCGGTGCGTGTTGTGGTCAAACCGGTGAGGTGAATGTCCGGGCTTTAGCCCAAATGCTGAACCAGCCGACTGTTCGTGAAGGTTTAACGCAACGTGGTATCCAAATACCTGACTCAACCCGCTTTGTGGCCGGATTACACAACACCACCACAGAAGCGCTGTCGCTGTACGATACCGACATTTTTGATGAGCAGGTTCAACTCACGCTGCAAACATTGCAAAAGCAACTGGACGCTGCATCTCTTGCAGCGCGGATGGAGCGCGCACCACAATTAGGATTGACACATCATTCCCGGAGCACGCTCCAAAAGCGGTTCAACCGACGTGCCAATGACTGGGCTCAGACGCGGCCTGAATGGGGGCTGGTCAATAACGCGGCGTTTATTGTTGCTCCGAGACAAAGGACTCGTGGTATCAAGCTCGACGGACGAACCTTTCTCCATGAATACCACTATGAGCAGGATCCGGATGCAAGCGGGCTGGCGCAGATTATGACCGCACCGATGATCGTCACCAACTGGATTAACATGCAGTATTACGCTTCAACGGTGGATCATCACCGCTATGGCTCCGGGAATAAAACCTTACATAACGTGGTTGCAGGGAGACTGGGTGTATTTGAGGGCAACGGCGGAGATTTGCGCATCGGCCTGTCTCGTCAGTCGCTGCACGATGGTCAACAGTGGCGCCATGAGCCGTTACGCTTAACGGTGGTGATCGATGCGCCGGAAGCAGCGATTGAGTCGGTGATAAGCCGCCATCCGATGGTCAAACAACTGGTCGATAACCAGTGGCTTTATCTTGCCCGGTTTGACCAACACCAACTGGCTTTCTTCGATAATGGCGTATGGACTGTGAGAGACCGGACATGAAAACAGAGATTCTCAACGCACAAATTCCGGCAGCGCTACAGCGTGCCGGAGAACTTTTAAAGGCCGGTCAACTGGTGGCTGTGCCGACCGAAACCGTTTACGGACTGGCGGCTGATGCGAGTAACGCGGAGGCGGTTGCGCAGATTTTTACCGCCAAACAGCGGCCGAAAAATCATCCGCTGATTACCCATATCGGTCATTTGGAGCAACTTGAACGGTGGGTCAAACATGTGCCGGATTGGGTGGCACCGTTGGCTGATGCTTTCTGGCCCGGCCCGCTGACGCTGATTTTTGAACGCCATCCTTCGGTCTCTGATGTGATCACCGGCGGGCTGCCGACCATTGGGGTCAGAATGCCCAATCACCCGGTGTTACTGTCGTTGTTACAGCAGTTCGATATGGCGGTTGCAGCCCCGTCTGCCAACCCTTATCAAAAGCTGAGCCCGACCAGTGCGGAACAGGTGATCCACGGCTTGGACGGCAAAATCTCAGCCGTTCTTGATGGGGGAAACTGCGATGTCGGGACTGAATCGACCATCTTGCGGGTTGGTGAGCATCAGGCTGAAATTTTACGTTGCGGGCCGTTATCCGCCGCAGATCTCCAGCCTTATTTGCCGTTTCCGATCAGCGTGCCGCACAGCCACACCGAATCGGTGTCGGGCAATCAGAAAGTGCATTATCAACCCAATGCCAAAGTTATCATCTGCCCGACCGAATCACTGGCAACCCTGCTGCAAGCGGCACCGCAGACCTCCGGTATTTTAGTTTATTCGCCGCTACTCCATCAGCTCGATTGCCCCCATCGCATCGTCGTTACCGGTAATCACCATGACTATCGCAAGGCGCTTTATGCCGCATTGCATCGTTTAGATCAGACGGGGGCCGAACAACTGCTAGTCGAGGCGCCGCCTCGTTTACCTGAGTGGGCAGATATCTGGGATCGATTAAGCCGCGCGGCTGGTTGAGGTGGGGGGAGCGGGGGGAATTGTGGTACGGACATTGGTTCCAAGTACCGTTTTTGTTGTTAAGGAGATAAAGTACGGTGTTCGGGTACTGTTTGAATCTATACTCTATATTATTCAAAGTGACTCACTTTTAAGTTTCAGGAGCCTTTTTGTTTACACTATATGGCTAGATTTGACTATTTTTTGAAGTTGTGCTTTGTTTTATAACAATTAGGTGTACTTCATCTAGATCTCATTGTTGACATTGCCATTTGATTATATTTCTCAGGTATAAAGGATTTATAGTGAAAAAAAGCATCATTTTTTTGATTTTATCTCTTCCTTTCAATGTTAACAGTAAACCTTTACTTCCATATAAGATTTTATCTGGGGATGAAATTATTATGGAAATAGATGGAGATGGTTCAGTTACTAAAAACAAAGGAACTAAATTTTGCAATGAAATTCAAAAATCCAATAATATTAAATTGGATGATTTTAACCATAAATTCAATCAAAATATAAAAACATCTCGTCATATGGGAATTTTGTGTAAACAAAGTGTGAAAGTAATAGAGGAGCAGTCAAAGTTTCTAAACTATTATTGTGGTAAACGTGATTTTTCTGAAGAAATTTCTGAACTGTGTGAAAGTTTTGAAAATCAGTTTTTAAATGCTGTTGATAGATTGAATTATTTTTCAGGTATATATTTTTCTACTGTAGTTGATAGGGAGAGAGAGAAGATAATTAGTGATAAAAAAGAAACAATGAGTTATTGATATCTTATGAAACGCAAAAGAAGGAATTGATTTCATTTTGTGAGGAACAATATATTCCTATATATGAAAATGATATGTTAGGTATAGAAAAGTTTAATAACTACGATAAAGGAATTAAAGATACTGATGTAGTTAATATTTTGCTTGAATATAAATTTTTATCATTAAACTTACCTGAGATATGTAAGTCACAAATTAGATATAGTAATTTGATTAAAGAAGTTCAATTAGCAAAGAATTACCTATTATCAAAAATTGAAAAAACTAAAGATCCACATAAAAGTAATAATCAACGATATGTTAGTGTTATAGATTCTTCTTCTATAGATGTATATACAAATAAAATGGCTTCTTATGCAACGTTAATTGGTAGAGCTAGTGCTTGTGGAATTGATCCAGAAGTTGAATTGTTAAAGGTTGGGAAATGGATGGATAATTGGTTCGAACTGTTCAAACTTGATAATAAAATGCGTTCGATGTATCAAATTATATTTATTAATGGTGCAAAACTTCATGCAAATCAACAGATTTCTGGTGAAAGTCCAGATAACTGTGAACAGGTTATTAGGGCTTACAAGAATGTCCATTGGCCATAAAATTATTATTGGTTTTACACCGTGTGATAAGTTATTTGAATGTTTTTATATAATTAGTCGTCTAACTCAATTTAATAATGATTCAAAAAAACAATGTTAGTGATCCCCATCAAATTGACTGATTGGATGTTTGAAACAGCTGTTCTCTGTATTCTGTCATCCAGTGAGCTAAAGAATCTAAAGTCGGCTTTAGGGTTCTCCCCAAATCCGTTACACAATACTCGACTCTGGGCGGCATTTCCGGATAGACCGTCCGCGTCACGAGCCCTAGATTTTCAAATGACCTCAGTTGCTTGGTTAATTCCTTTTGGGTGATTGGACCGATTGCACGCTGTAACGCCCCGAACCGTATGATATCGTTTGTCACAATCAGCCGATAGAGAATTGGGATCGCCCACTTACCTGAAACAATATTTACAAAATCAACCATAGGGCAGGATGACTCGCGATTTGCGGCGTTATTTAAATTTTTTTCTTTGGTATCCATTTGGTACCTACTATTTAATTGAAACTATGATCGTCATAATGCCCCTGAATGAAGGTAAATACAATCGAGGACATCATGACATTAAGACTACAAAATAAATATGCGTTGATAACCGGAGGCTCTGCCGGGATCGGTTTGGAAACGGCAAAGCAGTTTTGTTTAGAAGGCGCTCACGTTGCTATCACGGGGCGGAATGAAGCCAGTTTGGAAAGTGCAAAAAGCTATTTGGGTGACAATGCCATTACGCTTCAAAGTGATTCTGCCGATATACAACAACAGCAAGCTTTAGCGGATGAAATCAAACGACAATTCCCGAGACTCGATGTGATTTATATCAATGCCGGAGATGTGACACACAAGCCATTCGATGAATGGGATGAAGCGGCTTTTGACCGGGTTATGAACACCAATTTAAAAGGGCCTTTCTTTCTCATCCGGGCATTATTGCCGTTATTGTCTGATTCAGCTTCGATCATTTTATGCGGGAGCGTTTCAGCACAAATCGGATTACCGCAAAGTAGCATTTATGCTGCCAGTAAAGCCGGGCTTATCTCGCTTGCCCGGACATTATCGGGAGAACTGAAACATCTGGGAATTCGTGTGAATACACTGAGTCCGGGGCCCACATTGACAGAGGCATTTGACAAATTTGGCTTACCGGAAGATGAACAGGCGGCTCTGATCGATCAGGTCAAAAAGCTTGTGCCATTGAAGCGCTTAGGGACACCACTTGAACTAGCAAAAGCAGCAGTTTTTCTCGCCTCTGATGAGTCTTCTTATATGCTCGGGTCTGAACTGCTTGTTGATGGCGGTGTCGGGAATTTATGAGGTTCCCCTTGCAGATAAACAAACGCTTTCATCGCAACATGTTAGCTGGCTTCTGCCCGCTTTTTTATATGGGGTGCTGACTCGGTGTTTACGTCACGATTAGACGTTTAATTCTTTTTGTAACCACGATTTAAATGCATTGACTCTCAGAACCCGTGAAGATGAAGGGTCGCTAATGACAGAATAGCGAATTCCGGGGTTTAGCCCGATATTGAATGGCTTAACTAACATACCTCGTTCAACAAAGTCTGCCGAAATACTTTCAGTCGCCAGACATGCGCCGTGTCCGGCGACGACTGCATTGATCGCCATATCAAAGGTACTGACTTCCATCCATTGAATCCCTTCTCTTTTGGCACTGACATTTGCAATGCGAAACCATTGCTCCCAGCTAAAAGGAGCAGCGTGAAAATCAATTAACCAACAGCTCAGGAGTTGCTCTGGACTATCGAACTTCATTGATTCCGCGAGTTGCGGAGAACAATAAGGGTAGATGTCTTCTTCAAATAGTGTCTCTTGATCTAAATCCAGATGCTTTACATTTTCATTTCCTTGCCAGATTAATACATCCGTTTCGGTGTGGCGAATATCGATTTCTTTCACGCTTTGTACCCGAATTGGGACATGTGGGAACGCCATAGTGAACTTCCACAGTCTAGGCATTAACCAACGTGTGGAGAATGAACGAGGCGCACTGACGTTCAGCATGCCTTCGAGTGGTTCATTTTGAATTCGGTTTAATCCAGTGATGATGTTTTTAAAACCGTCATTGACATGCTTTTGAAGTATTTGTCCCTTATCGGTCAAATGCATTTCACGTCCACGACGGATAAATAATTTACATCCCAGACGGTCTTCAAGTTGTCGTAGCTTTTGGCTGATGGCTGCCTGTGTGACATGCAGTTCTTCAGCCGCTTTACTATAGCTTTTCAGACGAGAAGCCGATTCGAAAAAACGCAGTGCTGAAAGATAACGGAGTCGATTGTCCATAAGTTGTACTTATAGTTCCTGTAATGAATCGTTGTTCGTAACGGAAGTGATTAACATCGATAATAGCGGCATCTAATCAGTAATCAAGAGTAATACGATGCTGTTAACCGTACTTTACAAAAATAGTTTTCTTATCAAAATATTGAAATTTATATATTTTAATGTTTTCCCTGATAAGGATAGCCATAAGATTACCGATATGAATAATCATCTTAAAAAAGATATTGGATTATGCCCTGAAGAGCAAGATGATCACCATCACTCAAGGTTTCTATAATCTGAAATAATGGGAGAGTTAGCTTAGCTTCAGATGACAGATTCAGTGTAATGGTTGATTATAGGCGTTGGTTCATCAGTAAAGGTTATAAGTGGAGATAAGCTAATTATGGATATTATTATTGATGACTTATCGAGTGATGCTGTCATTAAACTGCTCGAAGAGCACCTCGCTGATATGTACGCGACTTCCCCCCCGGAAAGTGCTCACGCTCTTGATGTCGATAGCCTTCAATCTCCTGAAATTACATTGTTTAGTTGTTGGGTTGACGATGAGTTACAAGGTTGTTTAGCAATGAAACAACTAACGCCAGAGCATATCGAACTGAAATCTATGAGAACGTCTAATACGGCCAGACGGTCTGGTATTGCGAGTCATTTACTGACGCATGTTTTGAGTATTGCGAGTGAAAAGGGGTATCGGCGGGTAAGTTTAGAGACTGGGTCTCAGGCGTTTTTCAAACCAGCCAGAAATCTATACAAAAAATTTGGGTTTCGTTATTGCGGGCCTTTTGCCGATTATAAGGAAGATCCCCATAGCCGCTTTATGACAAGAGAGCTTGGTTAATCCATAAATATGTTGATATTTCATGCGCTCTATCCCTGACAGAACGCTATGAGAAGCAATGTTGGGGAAGAACCCTTCACAAGCCGCGTTATCTGCACAATGGCCTACAGCGCTCATGCTGCTGGTTAGGCTCTTTTGCTTGAGAAAGCGCTGATAGTCTCCGCTGGTAAATTGTGTGCCTGTGTTCTGTGAGCGCCAAGCACAGGTATTTAAACCCTACTATGAGCTTTCTGTTGACCAAACCACCGGAGCAGTGAAAACCAGCCAATATTGTGATAACGAATTGGTCAGGGCTTTAAAAGGGGTGATGACTGCCGGACGTGAATTAATCACCCGTGTTTTTGCGTGGCGGATTGAGTCCGGCCTTGCACCTTCTTTTAACTTGGAGTTCTGTGAATAAGTGTATTTTGCGTTAATTCATAACAGTTTTAAGTGAGTATCAATAGTCTTTAATACCAATAGGAAAAGTGAATAAATTTGAAAGTGTGATCATACTATCGCTACGCAAGTAACGCATATAGAGAAAAGTAAAATCACAGATAAGTGTGTGATTTTAGATCGTAAAAGTGCATATCTGAGTTGATTCAGTATCATATTCAGTGGTAGATCTACATAGAATATTTTACATATGGAGAGCCAATATGACCATTAGTGAGCAAATCAATACGTTTATCAAACTGAATGAAACATTTATTGCTATAAGAATCACTGATCCGGATACAGAGGAAAGAGAGATCCTATCAAACATGCCTGATAGTTATAAGAAGATTTACTATAGCAACCATTATAATGAAATTGATGATACTTTTGATTTTACAGAATCTAACCCAACAGAAATTAATTATCCGAATACCGAAGGAAATTACAGTTCTGATTATATTCGCATAATGGAATCACACGGTTACTACAATCTGGCTTCATTCTCAGCTAAGGGGAAAAAAGAACTCAGCTGTATTGTCACTGTTCCCAAAAAACCGCATGATCCTCAACATACTTTCAATGCAATTAAAAAAGATTTAGTTAATGATATAGAAAAGATTGTCACTAACCTAAGCAAGATCGCTACTGTTTCTGATTTCAACTTTTCTACCATTACGAATGTCAATCAGTGATGTTGCGATAATTAGTAAAGTACCAATAACGAGTTTCATTGTGTCAAACTCACCATGCCACAACACGACATTGACAATAATTCCAGCAGGAATTAATAAATTGTTCATGATCGCAAGCTGAGTTACAGAAACTCGTGTTGAACCTTTATTCCAGAGATAGTAACCAATACCAGAGGCAACCACACCCAAATAAAATAGTGTCATAATTTCCGTTGGTGTGGTTGGTAACTTACTTTTATCTCCCAAAATTATGAATGCAACCAGAGAAATGAAAAATGCGCCACAATAAAAATAAGGGAAAACAGTTGATTGCTTTATTCCTGTAGGGATATTTTTCTTATATAAAACTTGTCCCAGACCAAAACAAAAGTTGGCTCCTTGAATAAGAAAGAAACCTTTTAAAGTCGCCTCTTCGATGTTGGTCTGCCGGATGACGTAGGCCCCAATAACGGATATCATAACTAAAAACAAACTCTTAAGAGAGAAACCATCATAAATCAATTGATTAATAATTATTATGTATATTGGCGTAAATATAGTAAATAATAGTATGTTACTAACACTAATAAATCGGAATGCATTAAAATAAAAACAATACATGACTCCTAACTGGATTGCACCAATAAATATGAATTTTACATGCTGTTTTGAAAAGTTATTTCTTATGAAAGGTAAAAATATCAAAAAGGAAAGAAACGTTCTAATTACAACAGATAAATAAGGGTCAACATGAGTTAACGCACTACCAATCAGTGAAAAAGAGAATGCCCAAATAAAAGTGGCAGCAATTAAGTAAGTCACGATATCCACCCCATACTTAAAGCTGTCATCGCAGCATCAATTGTTTTATTTGCTTGCAGTTTAACTCTACTATTTTTTAAATTACTCTTTACTGTATTAATTGTATATCCAGTTAAATTTGATATTTCTATCATACTTAAGCCTTCTTTTGCTAGTGATAAACAAACCAACTCCCCATAATTAGGTTTTTCTATTTGCTTGTCAGTGAACAATTTATCAATAAAGTAATCGCCTGAAATGTTTATTGGAGACATTTTTATTTCAGATAAATCTTGAGATATATCATGTCTATATTTACGAATCATGAACTTTGAAAATTCAATAATACGACTATCAAGGCTATTGTTAAATTGTGGATAATGAGAACTTTTACATCCTAAAACGTAGGATACTTTTGTTGAACCAATAATACTTGACCTAGCATATACATTATGCACAGAAAATTTAGATTTAATCTTTTCAGAAAAATTCCGTTCTTTTTCATCTCTTCTCATCATAAATAAACCATGCTTCTGATTACGAATCATAGGATCTTCATAGAAAAGATTTTCATCTCTGTAAATTAACTTCATATCACAAGGAAGATTGGAAACAACTGATAAGTTTCTGGATGTTTCAATATAGATAGAAATGTAATCCATACCTAGTTGCTGTAAGAATTCTCCATCTTTTCGAATTTCATTGTCTTTTTTTATTGAAGTTGAGTTTATTGATTTATTTGTCATGTTTAATATCACTTTTGATTGGGATGCATACCTTTAAAGTTACCTACTTTTGGGGGTTTCATATAAAGAAATAGTAACCATAATAAAATCAACAAATGGATTTAACAACGTCGCAGATAAACATAAACAACTCGTAATATTTAATCAACCGTTAATTTTATTTACATTTAAATCAATAATACTTGGCTAAATTATGAATCATGACCACTTTAAAACAAATTTAATTGACTCAGACCAGTCTGTTAAAAATTTTATGGCATCTCTTTATGAAACCTTCAGCGCTCAGCTAAAACAGCAAGATGACCCACGGGTTAAAATTGAATACTTTGGTGGGGTGATAGAAGTTCAGCTCGTCTCTTTTGACGGGGTTTATGAACGATCAAAAGCTGAGAAGTAGCATCAACGTGATTACTATTCATCAATAAGGCAGTAAATCCCCCTATTTATGGAATGTAAACCATATTAACTATCTGATTCTATTGATAATGGTTCATCTGTTATTGCTCTGTTGTACAATACTCCTCTTATATCGATATGAACTGAATTCATACACAAACAACGTCAAATGAACTATCAAACTATTCAAATCTACAACCTGATGGCGAATGAATTTGCTCAGGTTGAAGGGGATTTTTCATCCCTGCACGAATCGGATATCAAATCCGTGACGCCTTCCGGAATGCGCTGTTCTGATTTTCTTGAACAACTTCGCAGCGGTCATCAAGTCTTACTCACTGATACGCCATCCATCCCCTTATTGATTCGGGATCGGGATGAATGGGGCAATCTATACTGGCGGGTCAATCCTGTGATTGAATCTAATATCGACTTGTTGGCTCATCGAGCTTATACAGCCAGAGTTGAATTAGTGAATCATGGCATCGGTTCATTTTATTCAGGAAGCGTGAATGCGTTGGTTTATACCGAACCTTACATTGAATCAGAACCTGTGAAATTATCCCTGAAAGAACGCTATGATAAGCAATGTCGGGAGAATCATCTCAATAGTGAAAAAGTGTGGGCAATGCTTCAAGAGCGAAAGGCTCAGGAGAAGGCACAAGAACAGCAATTTTCTCTGGGGTGGATGCAGGTTGAATCAACACAATCTCAACAGGAGTTGTGGGCGAGTCTGTTCACCTCTGACACGACCACGACACAAAAACAACTGGTTAAAAAGTATAATGCCCATCTGAATGAACCGGTTCGTCAGGGTGAGATTGTTATATTGCCGACCGTTGAACCTTCCAGTGTGAAAGAAAAACAGAGCTTATCTGATTTGCAAGAAGAAGCAAAAGCGGCCAGTACCGAATTGGCGAAGCTCAGTGATGAAGAAGTAGCAACTGTTTACCGTCACTTTGAATTGTTAGATTACTATGCTTCGAATGGTTTGAAATATATTCAGGACAATGGATTGCCTTCGGATCAATATGCTTATGCATCGGTTGGTGTAAGTGTTGTTGCTACAGGGATTGAAAGTCATTTAAAGCATGTCAGCGGTATTATTCAGGACATTAATAACCTCTATGTAACGCAAGTGGCTATGGCAAGCCGTACAGGTGGAATTAATTATGGTTCTTTTATTGCCGAGCGTGCGGCTTTACTCAAGAAGTTGGATCAATCATTTACCCGTTTTTCGAGTCGTGCTGTAAAAATACCAGCTTATCGGCAGGTAAAAAAATCACTCAGACTCTCTACAAAGTCGGTGATTCACCATGCTGATGAAATTATAGAGAAAGGTACAGTGCCTAGCCTTGGCAAGCG
This sequence comes from Vibrio rubrogenes, assembly GCF_059641415.1. Taxonomy (NCBI): domain Bacteria; kingdom Pseudomonadati; phylum Pseudomonadota; class Gammaproteobacteria; order Vibrionales; family Vibrionaceae; genus Vibrio; species Vibrio rubrogenes. The sequence continues at coordinate 34,853 of NZ_JCARSY010000017.1, read as the reverse complement.
GATTGCGAATATATCTAAAGGTGTAGCAAGTGCAAAAAGTATTGGATATGTTGGGTTGGTTTTGGGAGTTGCAAGCGGTGTTAATAGTGTTTATGAAGCATGTACTGTCGATGGTTCTGGCGAGTGCGGAAAAACCGCGACAAGGGTGATTGGAGGGTTCCTTGGTGGTTGGGGAGGCGGTGTAGCCGGAGGGTATATTACTACAGGTGTTACTGTACTTGTACTTGGTGCGTTAAGTATTACATCTGCGCCTGTTATAGCTGTTGCTACCGTTAGTGCAGTTGTAGCCGGTGGTGTCGTTGGAGGCGTCGGTGGCGGTGCTGCCGGAAAAGCTTTAGGTGATGTATTCTATGAATATGTTGTAGAGCCAGTGAAGGAAATCTTTGAATGACAATAAATGAATTCGTCATATTTTTCAGAATATTTTTTGGCCTTTGGGTTGGCCTCTGGGCAATTCCTTTTCTGTTCTTTTCTATTCGAACCGCTTTAGGCGGATATAAGCATATTCTGTTTCTGGACGAACAACTGGCTTCTGAGAGATTTAAGAAAAGGAATGACTCTGCGTTGATTGCGGGGTTTGATTACACCTTTCAGGCAATTGGAACAAGATTTCACTGTTATTGTATTCTGTTCCCCTTTATTCGAAACCGAGCCACAACAGACAGGAAGAGTTTTTGGTTAGTGATGTGGCTTCATTCACTTTGGTTTTGGAGTCTGTTTTTCTTCATCATTTTAGTGGTGATTTCGAAAATAATGAATATATAGAACAAAAGACAGCATACAGTTCTCTGGTCATCTCTATTTGACACCTTCCCCAACAGAACTAATCTACCTGTGCACTGGCAAAATTCAGTGCCGGGATTGGAACCTGAAGAATCCCCACATAACTTCTATCCACATCAGGCACTTAAAGGTATTCGCGCCCCTTGTTTTGTGATCTAATTTTATCGACCAAAACAAAACAGAACACGGAGCACAAGATGAGCGAATTTCAGATTATATCAATCCAAACAAAAACCCGAAGCGGATTTCTCTACTTCGGGCTTTAAATTCAAATGGTTAATGAACAGTGATTAGTTCATGCCGTACTTTTTCAGTTTCTTGCGAAGTGTTCCACGGTTGATACCCATCATGGTTGCTGCGCGGGTTTGGTTACCGCGAGTGTACTGCATGATCGTATCGAGCAGCGGCTGCTCAACTTCAGCTAGAACTAATTCGTATAATTCACTTACTTCTTGGCCATTTAACTGGGAAAGATAGTTTTTAAGAGATGCTTTAACGGAATCACGCAGAGGCTTCTGGGTGATTTGGTCTTGTGAAGTAACGGTAGTAACGGTTAAAGCTTCTGAAGTCAGATTTTGTTCGAACATATTCGGTCTAGCTCTTCTCTTAATTTTATGATGCAACGTTATCAAAATAACCTTCGAGTGCTTCCAGTTGCAGCGGGGCTGCTTCTATGGCATTGAAGGTCCGACGAAACCCACTTGCCTGTTCATGTTCTTTGAGATACCACCCCACATGTTTCCGTGCGATTCGTGGCCCCAGATACGCTCCGTAAAACTGATGGAGCGCTTGTACATGACCAAGCAAAATGCTTTTGACTTCCTTAACCGGAAGCGCAGGCATTGTTGTGCCGGTTTCCAAAAAATGTTGGATTTCCTGAAAAATCCAGGGTCGTCCTTGTGCCGGGCGACCAATCATTAATGCGTCAGCGCCGGTATATTCCAGTACATATTTGGCCTTTTCCGGACTATCGATGTCACCATTGGCGATCACCGGAATCGAGATGGCCTGTTTGACCGCTCTGATGCTGTCATATTCTGCCATGCCGCGATACAGACAAGCCCGGGTCCTTCCATGAAGGGCGAGTGCCTGAATGCCGCAGTCTTCGGCCAGCTTTGCGATGTGAACACAGTTCTTATGCGCTGTATCCCAACCGGTCCGTGTTTTTAGCGTCACAGGCACACGAACGGCCTGAACTACCGTGGTGAGGATATTCTCAATTAAATCCGGGTAGCGTAACAGGGCGGAACCTGCCAACTTCTTATTCACTTTTTTTGCCGGACAACCCATGTTGATATCGATGATTTGCGCACCGTTTTCAACGCTGAATTGCGCAGCTTCTGCCATTAACTGTGGATCGGAACCTGCGATCTGAACCGAACGAATCCCGGATTCGCCCTCATGGACCATGCGCTGTTTCGACTTTGACGTTTTCCACAATGCCGGATTGGATGACATCATTTCACTGACAGCCATGCCGGCACCATAGCGAAGACATAACTCGCGAAAAGGTCTGTCGGTGACGCCAGCCATAGGAGCAACGATCAGACTGTTCTTGAGTTGGTGGTTTCCGATTTTTAACACGTCATTACAGTTATAAGGCAGCAAGGGCGCGCATTTTACGCATTTTTTAGCGGTGTGAAAAGACTAATATTTGAGCATTTACAATTTGTTTTTGTAAATCGTCTATTTTTCAGTCAATTAGTCAGTCACATTCGCGATGGTTATTTTTTTCGACCAGAAATCCGGCACCATTCGTTATTTTCAATAATGGGGTCAATCCCAAACTGGTTGCGATAGAAGTCGGCAACGCCCTCTGCCTGTGTCTCTAACACGCCTGACATCGCCAGTTGTCCACCCGGGCGAACCAGAGACTGAATCACCGGAGAAAGCTCTTTGAGCGGGCCGGCCAGAATGTTTGCCACCACGATATCTGCACTGAGATTGTCAGGTTGATTTTGCGGCAGGTAGACCTCTAGCTGGTTTTCAACACCGTTGCGCTGAGCGTTATCTTTGGAAGCGAGTAAGGCTTGTGGGTCAATATCGATACCAATCACTTGCTTGGCACCCAACTTGATTGCTGCAATCGCCAGAATGCCGGAGCCGCAACCGAAATCAATCACGGTTTTTCCGCTGAGATCCAGCCCTTCGAGCCATTCCAGACATAAGGCGGTTGTCGGGTGCGTACCGGTGCCGAATGCCAGACCGGGATCAAGCATTACATTGACTGCATCCGGATCGGGGATCTCTTTCCAGCTCGGGCAAATCCACAGACGGCTGCCGAATTTCATCGGGTGAAAGTTGTCCATCCATTCCCGTTCCCAGTCCTTATCTTCAATCTGTTCGACTTTATAAGAGAAGTCCGCAGGTAAAAGTTGACTGGCCTTGATTTGTGCCAAGATGGTATCGGTATCCGCTTCTGCATCATAGAGCGCGAGCACATCGGTATCTCCCCAGAGGCGAGTTTCCCCCGGAAGGGGTTCAAAGACGGGGGTGTCTTTCGCGTCAAGAAATGTGACGGATAACGCGCCTGTGTCTTCCATCAACATATCACCGATGGTTTCGGCATTGGCGCTGTTGGCATTGAGTTTAATTTGAATCCAAGGCATGTGATTGACTCTTTCCGTGGGTTGAATGGCCGAGAGTGTAGCAGATATTCATTTTTTGAATAGGGCTTGCCCTGAACAAAAAAACCTCCCCGAGGGGAGGCTTATATTGTTATTTATCTGTCGAACGGATTAGTGATTGATGCCGAGTTTCTTCTCCAGATAGTGGATATTGGCGCCACCATGCTGGAAGTTTTCATCATTCATAATCTTCAGTTGAAGCGGGATGTTGGTTTTGATCCCTTCAACAATCATTTCGTTGAGTGCATTCTTCATCCGCGCGATCGCAACATCACGGTTTTCACCATAGGCGATCAGTTTACCGATCATCGAATCATAGTGCGGAGGTACGGTATAACCCGAGTAGATGTGGGATTCCCAACGAATCCCCATACCACCGGCAGCGTGGAAGCGCTCAATTTTACCCGGTGACGGGAGAAAACGTTCCGGATCTTCGGCATTGATACGACACTCAATCGCATGACCGCGCAGTTTGATATCATCCTGCGTAAATGACAACGGTTGGCCCGCCGCAACACGCAGTTGCTCTTTGATCAGATCGACACCGGTCACCATTTCGGTAACAGGGTGTTCAACCTGAATCCGAGTGTTCATTTCAATGAAATAGAACTCGCCGTTTTCATAGAGGAATTCGAATGTACCCGCACCGCGGTAGCCGATTTCAACACAGGCGCGTGTACAACGTTCACCGATGTATTTACGCATTTCTTCGGTAATGCCCGGTGCCGGAGCTTCTTCGACGACTTTTTGGTGACGACGTTGCATTGAACAGTCACGTTCGCCCAAGTGGATTGCGCCACCCTGACCGTCGGCAATTACCTGAACTTCAACGTGACGTGGGTTTTCCAGGAATTTCTCCATGTAGACCATATCGTTGTTGAAAGCCGCTTTCGCTTCGGTACGGGTCATAGTGATGGACTGAATCAGTTCAGCTTCACTGCGAACCACACGCATACCACGACCGCCGCCGCCACCGGATGCTTTAATGATCACCGGATAGCCGATGCGTTTCGCAATGGATTTATTTTTCTCGACATCATCCCCGAGTGGGCCATCTGAACCCGGTACACAAGGCACGCCCGCTTTCTTCATCGAGGCGATCGCAGAGACTTTATCCCCCATCATGCGGATGGTTTCAGCTTTCGGACCGACAAAAATGAAGCCTGATTTTTCAACTTGCTCAGCAAAATCTGCATTTTCAGACAGGAAGCCGTAGCCCGGGTGAATGGCAACTGCCCCCGTGATTTCTGCTGCTGAGATAATGCGTGGAATATTTAAGTAGCTATCAATACTACGTGCCGGCCCGATACAGATGGATTCATCAGCAAGTAAGACATGTTTGAGGTCCCGGTCTGCTGTGGAATGGACAGCGACCGTTTTGATCCCTAGCTCTTTACAGGCGCGAAGAATACGGAGTGCAATTTCACCCCGGTTCGCGATGACAACTTTATCTAGCATAAATCTGACCTCAATTATTCAATGATAACGAGAGGCTGATCGAACTCGACAGGCTGACCGTTCTCAACAAGGATTGCTTTGACGATACCAGCTTTATCGGATTCGATCTGGTTCATCATTTTCATGGCTTCAACGATACACAGTGGTTCGCCGACAGCGACTTTCTGGCCAACTTTTACGAATGGTGCTGAATCTGGGCTCGGAGAGCTGTAGAAAGTACCGACCATTGGTGAAAGCACTTGATGACCTGTCGGTTGTGGTGCTTCTGCCGGTGCACTGGCTACTTCTGCTACCGGCGCCGCTACAGGTGCAGGTGCAGCAACTGGGGCAGGTGCATATTGTGCATATTGGATTGGCGCTGCTGGTGCACTGTGACGGCTGATGCGTACGGATTCTTCACCTTCAGAAATTTCCAGCTCAGCAATGCCTGACTCTTCAACTAATTCGATAAGTTTTTTTATTTTACGAATATCCATTGTCTTTTCTCTTTGATCTTGTGAATAAGACAACCCGAACAACTGCCGCGGGATGTCGAGTGTTTATTTTGCCTGCAGTTTTGTGATAGCTGCCGACAACGCAAATTCATAGCCTTGAGCACCTAAACCGCAAATCACCCCCTCTGCCTTGTCTGACAAATAAGAGTGGTGACGGAAAGGTTCCCGGGCATGAACATTAGAAAGATGTACCTCAATAAAAGGAATATTGACCCCCAAAAGTGCATCCCGCAGTGCAACACTGGTATGGGTGAATGCGGCAGGGTTGATAATGATGAAGTCAATGTTCTCGTATGCCTGATGAATGGTTTCGATCAGTTCATACTCACGATTCGATTGCAGGTGCTCTAGTTCAACACCAGCTTGATCGGCCTGTTGACGGAGTCGATCAATGATCTGAGGTAACGTTTGAGAACCGTAATGTGCCGGTTCACGCAGGCCCAGTAAATTCAGGTTAGGACCGTTTAGCACAAGAATGCGTAATTTTGTCGTCATTGTGTCGCCATCTTACTCAATAATGAGGTCTTATTTACATATTCCCATATTTTAGGTTTTTTCACACAATTTTTTTTCAAGAAAATCAAAAAATGGTGAATTGGTCCTGATTATAGCTAATTCAACACAAATGGCAGCAAATTACTGGTCTAATCACCGTTTCGGATAATGTGAAAGAGTGTTGAGCCCAAGGTTTACGCGCTTTGCGGAAAATTGATAATTATGTCGTTATCGTCTTATGACCATGAAGATCAGAAATGGTTTTGTCGAAACCACAACAAACCAGTCTATAGAGGTATGGCACAGAGAGTCACGGGACAGAAAGAACATCGGCGAGAAGAAACCATTACATTGGTTTTTTCGTGCGAGCAGAATGGTGATTTAGCGATAAAAAGGCATTGAATTCAGAAACTGTGATGCGCATTCAAATGAGCAAGTTGGGGAATGACTGGTAAGACCGAGCCTGAGTCGTTTGGGCTGGGCTTAAAAAGGAAGCCATCGGAGGGATGGCTTCGCGGTTTAGAACGTTCGTTTGCACTTCAGGCAGTTTTAACTGAGTGCTGCTTTTTCTGCAATCAGCTTATCCACCACACTTGGGTCTGCGAGGGTTGAAGTATCGCCAAGATTGCTGGTGTCTCCGGTAGCAATCTTACGCAGAATTCGGCGCATGATTTTCCCGGAGCGGGTTTTAGGCAGAGCATCGGTCCAGTGCAGCACATCCGGTGTGGCGATTGGGCCAATTTCTTTACGCACCCATTCTTTGACTTCTTTATGCAGTTCAGAAGAGGGATAGATACCATCATTGAGTGTGATGTAGGCATAAATCGCCTGACCCTTAATATCGTGTGGAATCCCAACGACAGCGGCTTCAGCAATTTTATCGAATGCCACCAGCGCTGATTCGACTTCTGCGGTACCCATGCGGTGGCCGGAGACATTGAGGACGTCATCGACCCGTCCGGTAATCCAGTAATAGCCGTCTTCATCGCGGCGGGCACCGTCACCGGTGAAATACATCCCTTTGAAGGTGGAGAAATAGGTCTGTTCAAAGCGGTCATGATCACCGTATACCGTGCGCATTTGTCCGGGCCAAGAGTCGAGAATCACCAGATTCCCTTCGGCTGCACCGTCAATGAGATTGCCGACGTTATCGACCAGTGCGGGTTGGACACCGAAGAATGGTCGTGTGGCTGAACCGGGTTTCAACTCGGTTGCACCGGGAAGCGGAGTGATCAGAATGCCACCCGTTTCTGTCTGCCACCAAGTATCGACAATCGGGGATTTTTCATTGCCGATAGTCCGATAATACCATTCCCATGCTTCCGGATTGATCGGCTCGCCCACTGACCCCATGATGCGCAAACTGTCACGTGAGGTGCCGTCGATGGCTTCATTACCTTTGGCCATCAGTGCCCGGATTGCTGTCGGTGCCGTGTAGAGAATATTCACCTGATGTTTATCGACCACCTGACTCATTCGGTTAGTGTTCGGATAGTTAGGTACGCCTTCAAATAAAATGGTTTTCGCGCCATTGGCAAGCGGGCCGTAAACCAGATAGGTGTGACCGGTGATCCAGCCGACATCCGCGGTACACCAGAAGACTTCGCCGGGCTGATAATCGAAAACATATTTAAAGGTCATGGTGGCATAAACCAGATAGCCGCCTGTGGTATGTAACACGCCTTTGGGTTTGCCCGTGGAGCCGGAGGTGTAAAGGATGAACAGCGGATCTTCTGCTTTCATCGCTTCTGCCGGGCAGTGTTCTGATGCTTTGGCTGTGGCTTCGTGCCACCAGATATCCCGGTGATCATGCCAGTCGATACTGCCGCCGGTGCGTTTGAGAACCACCACTTTGCTAATGGTTTTGACTTCAGGGTTGGTGAGGGCTTCATCGACATTCTTTTTCAGTGGTACCGCCCGTCCGCCCCGGACGCCTTCATCTGCGGTAATCACCATTTTTGCGTCGGAGTCGATAATGCGCCCTGCGAGTGCTTCCGGAGAGAAACCACCGAAGACCACCGTATGTACCGCACCGATGCGAGTACAAGCCAGCATTGCCACTGCAGCTTCCGGTACCATCGGCATATATAGACAAACGACGTCACCCTTACGGATGCCTTGATCTTTCAGTACATTGGCAAAGCGGCAGACTTCTTGATGGAGTTGATTGAAGGTGAGCGTTTTATCTTCAAGCGGGTCATCGCCTTCCCAGATGATCGCCACCTCATCGCCACGCTCTGCAAGGTGGCGGTCAATACAGTTGGCCGAGACGTTCAGGGTACCATCTTCAAACCAACGGATACCCACATGGCCGGTATCAAATGAGGTGTGCTTGACTTTGGTGTAAGGGGTGATCCAGTCAACGATCTGCCCGTGTTCTCCCCAAAATCCCTCGGGGTCGCTTACTGAGCGTTGGTACATTGATAAGTAAGTGTCGTTATCCGCGTGGGTATGTTCTTTAATATTGTTCTTGACCGGATAAACATGAACATCACTCATAGCTTCTTCTCCTTTTGAATGCAGGGACCGCTCCGGTTCATCATGATTGATTGGGCTTATAATAAATATTTCCGGAGGATCTGAAATTCTTGTACCCAAATATGAACTCGAACTCACCCTATCGGAGTGCTTTGAGGTTACCTAGGTGTAATAACTCTTGTTCAGATACCGTGATTGCACAATTAGACTTTAGGCTAAATGAGATCTGTGAGTAAAAAATCATTGCGATTCAAGGTGTCACACCAGTGGGGGCTCTGTTTGTTGTGAATGGTTGCGGTGGAAAACGACAATAACATTCAGGCGGAAGAGAACGATGGCAGATCACCTTGAGTCAAACGGACAAATACCAGCGCCGCAGAGAGCGCATCTTGTAAGGCGTCATGTTTATTTTGCAGCGGCAGATCCAAATGATGACAAATCGCTTCCAGACTGAGGTCGCAGTAGGCATTGGGCAGCATTTTTTCCAGTTGTTCATGATAGAGCTGACTCACTTCAATCAGGCGATTCGGCAGCGGAAAACCCAGATGTTTGCGGCAGGCGATATCGAGAATGGTTTTATCATAACGGATGTGATAGCCAACCAGTGGCCGGTTACCGATAAAATCCAATAACTGGATCAGGGCTTGTGCTTCGGTCAGACCATCACTGAGATCCTGATGACGGATCTGGTGAATACGGACTGAATCGGCATTCAGCGTTCTGGGTGCACACAGCTTCACTTCAAAGGACTGACTGGTCAGAATACGGTTGCCGATAATTTTGGTGGCGGCAATGGAAACCAGTTCTGCCTGTTGCGGATTGAGACTGGTTGTTTCGCAATCCAGTGAGACGAATTCCTGATGGTCCGGTGGTAAGAACAGGCTCCGGTAAGCGGAATCTTTGAGTTTGTAATACCAGTATCGGCGTGAGATTCGGTTCATGGGCTTATTCTCTAATCTGATAGTGGTACGACAACCACTGCTTGAATTTTTTAACAATATGCAAGCTGTGACGTAATAAGTCCCGTTCGGTGCTGTCGAGAGATTTGATGTCCAGATGATTATTGCGCTCCGGTTGTTGAAGCTGTTGAGTGAGCCGGAGCTTAAAGAAGAGTTTCAGCGCTTCACTCAGATTGTCTGCGGTCTGTTGTTCCAGCACCCGTTTTTGGGTGAGTGCTTCGATACGCTTAAAGGTGTTTTGCTCTGCAATGCGGTACTCCAGACTCAGGGCCCGGATGCCGTGGACAATCGGAAAAATACCGCCTTGTTTGATATCGAGCCCTGATTTGGAGGATTTCACGTTGCCGAATAAGGTCAGTGGCAGGGAGAAATTCAGGGCAGGACGGGTGAAAGCTGACAGGATCAGTTCTTGGTCGGCCATCAACCCGGAGAGGTGCTCCCGAATGGGGTGCAACAGCGCCCGATTGCCGGCGACGGCCTGTGCGTCAGCCATAATAGCGATATGCATAATTTGTTCTGGTTTGGCTTGAGTGACCCATTGGGAAAGAGCGGCTTGCCAGTTCCGTTGAGATTTCACCCATTGTGGATTGTTGACCATCACTTTGCCCGGGCAGACAGGATAGCCGAGTTGGAGAAGCGTATGGGTCAGTTTGTCCATCACACGCTGACAATCCGGCCAATCGATATCATCTTTGATGATTAATGCATTATCCTGATCGGTTTTGAGAATCTGTTCACCACGCCCCTCTGAACCTAAGACCAGCAGACAGCACTGTTGTTGCATCACCGGCGGCACCGTGAGTTCAAAGGCTTTCTCTATAATCTGTTCATTGACTGCGGCGATCAGTTCCATCATGAAACGGGTTCTGATGCCATTGCTGACGAGGTTTTCGACCAATTTGTGTTGTTGGTTGGAAGCGATAGTCAGCTCTTCGATACTGGATGCTCTGGCAATGCTCAGGGTCAGCACGTGGGAGTGGGTGGAAAAGGTGCTGAGAATCTGGGTCATATCCAGCATGCCCACCGCTTGGTTGCCGTCACACACCATAATTCGCTTGATCCGGTTGCGGATCATCATCACCATCGCATTAAAGAGAAATTCCCCATCATTAACGTGAAATACCGGGAAGGTGGCAATTTGACCGACCGGCGTGTTGACCGGCTGAGCGTCTAATGTCAGAGCATGGAGCATGTCCGTCCGGGTGACAATCGCATACGGATGTGCATGTGTGGTTTGCGTAAGTCGCACGTCGTTCTCTGGCAGTTGCACTAATGCTGCATCGCTATTGTTGTCTTTGAGCAGCCCGGCGACATCAGCGATGGTTTGCTCCGGAGTGACGATGATCGGCGGATGATAAATCGCCCGATCCACTTTGGTCAGAATAAACTCGGCGAGGTTTTGCTGCTGTTGGGCATTTTCCAGCAGAGCCTGACGGGTGGCGAGGTTACTATCGAAATACGCTGCAAATTGCCCGTTCTGGTGATAAAAATCGACAAAAACCGACTTGGGTAATTGATAGACCAGTGTATCTTCCAGTGCGATGTATTGATGTTTAACCGTTCCGTCAAGCAGGGCACGGACATCAAAAATATCTTCGCTCGCGTAGTGAGCAAAGACTTCCTGACCATCTTCTGAGCGCTCTTCAACCACTCCTTTGATGAGAATGTGCAGATATTGTCCACTTTCACCGCAGCGCAGCAAGGTGTCCCTCGACCGAAAGTAAGCGACATCCAGCGCAGAGAGAAGCTGCTGTTGTTGCGCCGGAGTCAGGCGATCAAACGGGGGTGACTGAAGATTGAACTTATCCGGCATAGCAACCTTTCTGGGCGAGGGTATCTGATTTAATTTTGGCTGAAATCTGATTTGCCTCCAGACGACTTTGGTCTAATGCCATCAACGATGCCTGAATGGATTGAATTGCGAGGGGAAATATCAGACTTAGAGGAAACAGAGTGTTGAGCAATATTCCCTTTTTCTTATATGGCATTCAAAGCATAATAGGCGCAGTTAGTTACATCATCCGTCATCCGTCGCTTTTTGCATCAGTAGGTCGTTATGCTCAGTATTTCTCCGTTCCGCTGGATTTCTCAGTATTATTTCGGTTTTTTCTTTGTCTATGGCATCTATACGCCATTTTGGGCGTTGTGGCTCAAAAGTGAGGGGGTCGCATCAACCGATATTGGTCTGATTATGGGGCTCGCATTCGGTACCCGCTGTCTGGCAAATTTACTGGTGACGCCGAGAGTCCACCGGGCTGAATGGTATGTGCCGATGCTGAGAGTGTTGACGCTATTGGCAATCGGGTTTATTGCTGCACATCTTTTTGCTGTACAGCATTTGCTGTGGATTGCGCTGGCAACTGTCCTGTTTAATGCTTGTTTCGGGCCGATCATTCCGCTGTCGGACACGTTAGCGAATTACTACACCAATATGAAAATGCTCGATTACGGCCGCACTCGTTTGTGGGGCTCCGTTGCCTTTATCGTCGGTTCGCTGGTGGTCGGCTGGATTGTCGCGCACTGGGGGAATGACTGGATTCTGTATACGGCTTTATTGGGCATGAGTGTGACGTTTTTAATGAGCCTGCGTGCGCCTAATCCTAATCCGGCGACGCAAACAGAAACTGAGGTGGTACGTCCTAAACTAATCGAAATGCTCAGAGACAAGCATGTGATTAAGTTTTTAGTGCTGGTGTCGTTGATTCAGGGCAGCCACGCGGCTTATTACAGTTTTAGTTCCGTGTACTGGAAATCAGTCGGACATTCAGAAGAAATCATTGGTTATCTGTGGAGTTTGGGTGTCATTGCGGAGATCTGTATTTTTGCGCTCAGTCGTCGCCTGTTCGGTCTGTGGTCGATCCGCGCGATGTTTTTGCTCTCTTCCTGTGCGGTTGCCGTGCGTTGGGGATTAACGGCTTTCACCACGCAGCTTGCAGCACTGGTGTTCATTCAGTTACTCCATAGCCTGACATTCGCGGTCGCACATCTGGCGACCATTCGTTACATTCAACAAGCAGTACCGGAGAGAATGGTCGCATTGCAGTCGTTGTACAATGCGATTCCTCTGGGAGCGGTGATTGCGACGATGACGGCAATCAGTGGTTGGGGATTTGAGCACTGGGGCGCTCAAGTTTTCTGGGTGATGGCGCTGATGGGGGTTGTGGCGCTGTTTGTCCGGCTCGAACCGAGTGATTCGGTGCGGCAACACCGTTTAAATTCCATGCCCGGGCAGGGGTAATGAAAGTCTCTTTACGTCATGTAAAGAGACTTTGAGTTGCCCGTATCACGGGCAACGTTCTGGCATAGATCTAACCTAAAAAGCCATTCACCACATTGTACCGGGGTTATTTTAGTGTCGGCCAGAAGTCTTTATTGGCTTCAATCAGGTCGTCTAAAATAGCCTTGGCCACGGAAGCACTCGGGACGGTTTTTGAGAGCGTTATCGCTTGCCACAGTTTCTGATAGGATTTTTCGATCCAAGCTTCAACAACCAGTTTTTCGACGGCAACCTGTTGGCTCATCATGCCGTGTTGGAAGGTCGGGATAGCTCCGACCCGCAGCGGTTCCGGTCCGTTACTGCCGACCAGACAAGGAATTTCAACCATCGCATCGGTGTTGAAGTTTTCAATTGAACCTTGGTTTTCTACGATCAGTAACATGCGTTCTTTGGTGTTAAAGGCTATCGCCCTTGCCAGATCAACAATATAAGATGCGTGTTCATCGACTTCTAAGGCACATCCAGCGCCAGTTTTTTGCTCAATCACCTTACGACATTCGCCGAAGACATGTTTTTCTCTGCCTTCCATCACTTCATTGGCCCGGGTGTGTGTTGGATCGGAATGAGCTACAACCTCATCCGGGAACAGATAATATTTCAGGTAAGTGTTTGGCAACGTTTCTGTGTCGAGAGCATACACATCTTTGGCCTTGGCAAAGGTATCATTCCAACTGGCTTCAACATGTTGACCGGCTTCCGGAGTCGGTGGCACATAACCATGCTGGGCGACATAAGCTTTGAGCTTCGGCATTAAGTCTTCCCCTTGCTTATTGGTAATCGTTTTCCACCAGCCGAAGTGATTGAGCCCGTAGTACATCACATCGAAATCTTTACGGGACGAGTAACCCAGAATATTGGCCATCCGATTCTCGATGCCGATCGGCATATCACAGATATTCAGAATTTTACTCTGAGGGCAGAGTGCCCGGGTTGCTTCTGCCACAATCGCCGCCGGATTGGAGTAGTTCAGCATCCATGCATTCGGCGAATATTGTTCCATATATTTGACCAGTTCGAGCACGCCCCCGATAGAACGCATTCCATAAGCGATGCCACCCGGTCCGCAGGTCTCTTGACCGAGTACGCCATGTCGCAGCGGAATTTTCTCATCCAGTTCGCGCATCGGATATTTGCCGACGCGAATATGTGCCATGACAAAGTCAACGTCGGTAAATGCGGTTTGTGGATCTGTGGTATAGGAAAAGTCGATTTGCGGTGCTTTCTCTTGCAATAAGATTTTACAGGCTTCAGCAATGACTTCTTGCCGGGCTCCGTCATTGTCATAAAAGGTCAGACGACGAATCGGGAAGCGGTCGATGTTCTCCAGAAGCATCAGTACGATGCCGGGAGTAAAGGTGCTTCCACCACCGGCAATGACGATTGAAAACTGTTTCATGTTGATCTCCTTTTGGTCATATTTTTATGTGCTTTAAATGTGTTTGTTCATGTCTTTGTTGAGAAGCAGCGATTCTTTCAAGCTGCGCGTTTCAGATATGCAGTAGCCCCTCACACTCTTCTCTGACTTGGGGGACGCTGAGCCCGATAATAATTTGTATGGCTTTGCCGTTGCGGACGACACCGTGTGCGCCCATATCTTTGAAGATTTGATCATCGACAATCAGCATCGGATCGATGACCGTCACTCGCAGACGTGTGGCACAGTTATTGAGTTGATCGATATTCGTTTGTCCGCCAAGAGCCTCGATAAGGCGACTGGCAAGGCTGTCGGCCGGATGTGTTTCGCCACTGGTCTTCGCTTTGTAATCCGATTTTTTGTACAACTTCACTTCACTGTTTCTACCGGGAGTTTTCAGGTCGAACCGGATGATCAGCATTTTGAACAGGAAGAAATAGATGACGGTGAAACAGAGTCCGACCGATATCTGGGTCAACATGACGTAAGCATGATGGTTGTACATCGGGAGCCAGTTTTGTGAGACGATTTCGATCAGCCCGCCGCCCATATTGCCGACAACACCGAGGCTATACATGATGGCTGACATGGTGGCGGCCAGAATGGCATGAATGACGAACAGAAACGGCGCAACGAACAGGAAAGTAAACTCAAGCGGCTCGGTAATACCGACCAGAATGGATGTTAAGGTGGCCGGAATCAGCAATCCGGCGATTTTGCTTTTATTCTCTTCATCGGCTGTCATGTAAATGGCAAGGGCAATCCCGACTGAACCGAACAGTTTTGAATTACCGTGCAGAGCAAAACCACCGGCGGGGAATAGCGTTTTCAACGGTAATGTCGATTGGCTGAATTCCTGAATGTGTTGTGCCCAGTTCATCATGATACCGTTTTCTACGGCAACCGGGCCGAAGATGAACGGGCCATAGATAAAGTGGTGTAATCCGGTCGGGATCAGCAGACGTTCTAAAAATGTATATAGCCAGACGCCCAGTGTGCCGGATGCCAGCATCAGTCCTTGCAGAGAACTGATAGCTGCCTGAATTTTTGGCCAGATCATTAATGTGGCCCACGCACAGGGGAGCATGGCAAAGAAAGCAAGAATGGCAATGAATGCGGTTCCCTGAAAAATACCGAGATAATCCGGTAATTTGGTGTCAAAGAAACGGTTATGCAGGTACGTCACCAGACCGGCGATAAATATGGCGCCGACGATACTGGTATCGAGAGTTTTGATACCACCGATCAGGGTCAGGCCGCTGACCCCTCCGGGAGCCTGAGAAAAATCAACACCGAAGTAACTGCCCCAAACGGCTGCCATCGCTGCAATAAAGTAGTTGTAGGTCAGATAGGAGAGAAATACCACGAGGCAGGCCCGGGCATGCGCTTTTTGCGCCAGACCTATCGGCAGGGCAATGGCAAAAATCAGTGGCATGTTACGGAAGATGGTCCATCCGCCTTCTTCCAGTATGTTCATCAATTGAAAAAAAGTGCCGTTGGTATCGGCAAGTGATCCCATAAAATCAGGATTTTTGAGTACGATGGACAGCCCTACAATAATCCCTGCAAAAGGGAAGAGGAGGACAGGTGTAAACATCGCCCCACCGAATCGCTGTATTTGACTTAACATGGTTTACCCTTCCAGTATGCTATCGCTATAAAGCGAAGTATTGGTTCCTTTTATATCCTCCGAATTTGAAGCTTCAGTCTTCACTGAACGAGTCGTGAAGGGGTGTGCATCGGGAGACTGGTTGGTCATCCCGCTGAAACATCAATGTTTCGGGAATATATTTTCACGTCGATTTGGATTGTTTTTTGTTTGCCGGCGAGTTCAGAATAGAAATTAATAGTTGAGAATTATCTGTACAGGGAATTGGAATGTGATATTTATCACTTATAAGTGTGTGGATGTTTTGTATAAGTAAACTCTATTTATTAGACCTATTTAGTTTTTATTTATTTTAAAAATCGAATATTCATTTTAATTTATTGATATATATTGTTTTTGTTTGTTTCTGTGAAATAGACAACCAAACAATAATAGGTATAAAAGTGATCTATATATTAATCGCCAATGACTTGAGAAAACGAATTAATTCTGATGAATTTTGTTTGAACCAGCCATTACCAAGAGAAGTGACGCTGGCCGAAGAATATCAGGTTTCCCGGATGACACTCCGGCGTGCAATTGATTGTTTGGTTGAGGATGGACTGATTGAGCGCCGTCACGGTAGCGGAAATTTTGTCATCGATAAAGAAGTAGCTCATGAGAATAAAGGGCTCAACAGCCTGACTGAGCTGAGTCAGAAAAATAATAAATCGATAGCGAGTCAGGTACTCAGCTTTTCGATGATTCCGGCTCCGGTCAGTGTCGCTCAGCGACTCAAGATTCAACATGGTGAATTGGTCTATTACATTATTCGTGTCCGTTATCTTGATGAGCGGCCGGTACATTATGAAGAGTCTTATCTTCCGGTTAAACTCTATCCCACTTTGTCTGTTGCTCATCTGGAAAAATCAAAATTTGATTATATTGAGAAAGAGGCAGGATTCGTCATTGAGGGAAACTATTTTACCTTTTTGCCGATTTTAACACCGGCTTCAATTGCCACTTACCTGAAGGTCGAAGAAGGCACGCCGACAATGCAAGTCACTTCAATCAGTAATGCGCCTGACGGAACCATTCTCGACTTTTCCATTACGACTGAAAATATCCACCATTATCAGTCCACCTATTATTTCCGGAGAACCCGGTAAGCAACCAATCTATGCGGCTGGGATCTCATTGGGTTGTCACCGTGCTGCAACGTCAATGATTTTCGGTATAAAATTGTTTGGATTTCAGTGACTCAGAAAATTAAGCCATCTATTCTTACTTTCTGACTTGGCGATAAGGAGCACTTCATGCAGTCATGGATTGTCATTCCGGTTTTATTTCTTTATTTAGGACTGCTGTTCTTTATCGCTTGGTATGGTGACAAAAACCTGAACTGGCTGGCACGCTTCCGGCCTTGGATTTATAGCTTATCGATTGGGGTGTACTGTACTTCGTGGACGTTCTACGGCACAGTCGGGCAGGCTACTAATCATGCTTGGTCATTTTTACCGATTTATCTCGCCCCCATTCTCGTCTTTGTGTTTGGCTGGCGGATATTAGCCCGCCTGATGTTGATTGCTAAACGCGAACATATTACCTCCATTGCTGATTTTATCGCTGCACGTTATGGCAAATCTCAAGGGCTTGCTGTGGCTGCAACGCTGATTGCGGTTGTTGGCATTCTGCCTTATATCGCCCTGCAACTTCGTGGTGTGACGATGGGAATCCATGTCGTGACGTCAGATTTTCCTTTCCCTGAGCAGTTGACGGAAAGTCATATTTCTTGGTTTGTGGTGGTGGCACTTGCAGTGTTTACCATGTTGTTCGGGACGCGTCATATTGATAATACCGAGCACCACCGTGGGATGATGATGGCGATTGCTTTTGAATCGTTGGTCAAGCTGGTGGCTTTTTTATGGGTCGGCCTGTTTATCGTCTATATCGGTTGGCATCAGACTTCATTCAAACTGAGCGATATCGTGCTTGAATCGTTCGTTACCCCGCACTGGCCGACCCTGATGATTCATCTGGTGTTGACTATGCTGGCGATCATTTGTCTGCCGCGCCAGTTTCATACCATGGTGGTTGAGAATGAAAAACCGCAGGATCTTCATATGGCCCGGCGGATATTTCCGATTTACCTGATTCTGATGGGACTGTTTGTGCTGCCGATATCATGGGTCGGCAAAGGGATAATGGATGTTAGCTTGGCGGATACATTTGTGATTAGTATCCCCAAGGCGGTTGACTCTGATTTCATGGCGATGATTGCATTTTTAGGGGGAACATCGGCAGCAACCGGGATGGTGATCGTCTCGACCATTGCACTGACTATTATGGTTTCTAATGATTTGGTGGTGCCTTTTTTGCTCCGGCGGATGCGGTTTTCTCATCAGGGCCATCGTCATTTTTCCCGCTTGTTACTCAGAATCCGGCGCGGCTTGATTTTAGTTTTACTGGCTTGTGCGTGGGGATTTTATCGCGTTTTGGATGCCGTACCGTCGCTGTCTGCGATTGGATTTCTCTCTTTTGCTGCGATTGCGCAGTTTGCCCCGGCGTTGATCGGTGGGATCTACTGGCGTGACGGCAATAAAAAAGGCGTCTATGTCGGTTTGGCGGTCGGATTTTCACTCTGGCTGATTACCTTAATGGTTCAGACCCATTTATTGGCCGGTGATGCGCAGTCTAACCCGCTCATTTGGCTGATTAGTCCTCCGGAGGCGATTGCCGGTCTAGGTATATCAAGGTCTGACTGGGGGATGATCCTCAGCGTGGTGCTCAATACACTCTGTTATTGGAATATTTCTATCATCACACGTCCGAGCCTGAGTGAGCGCTTACAGTCTGCCACATTTGTCGGTACGCCATTCCCCGATAACGAAAATATGACGCTCTACCAGAGCCGGGTGTCGGTCGCGGAACTGGAAATGCTGGTCGCCCGTTTTGTCGGGCGAGGGAGGATGAAAGCGGCTTTCGAGCAATTCTGGGTTCAGCAGCACAAGCGTTATTTACCCAATCAACAGGCGCCAGCGACGCTGATTCGTCATGCTGAACGGGTGTTGGCCGGTGTATTTGGTGCGTCCTCAGCGAAGTTAGTGCTTGCTTCTGCGTTGCAGGGGAAAAACATGCACCTTGAAGAAGTTGCCGCGATTGTGGATGAAGCGTCAGAGCTGTATGACTTCAGCCGCAGCTTGCTTCAAGGTGCTATCGAACATATCGGGCAGGGATTGGCGGTGGTCGATAAACAGTTACGTCTGGTGGCCTGGAATCAGCGGTATCTGGAGCTGTTTTCTTATCCACCGGGCTTGATTCAGGTTGGCCGTCCGATTGCTGATATTATTCGCCACAATGCACGGCAAGGGTTGTGTGGCCCCGGAGATGTGGAAACTCATGTTCGCAAGCGGGTCGAACACTTAGAGAAAGGTACCCGACATACCTCCTCGCGGGTCAGACCGGACGGGAGAGTGGTGGAAGTGCAAGGTAATCCGATGCCCGGTGGCGGGTTTGTCATGAGTTTTACCGATATCACCGCATTCCGGGAAGCGGAAGATGCTCTCAAGCAGGCCAACGAGTCGCTGGAAGAGCGTGTCCATCAACGGACACAGGAGTTGGAAAAACTGAATCGCCAGTTAGTGCAGGAGACACAACGGGCGGAACGCGAATCTCGTTCAAAATCACGGTTTCTGGCAGCGGTGAGCCATGATCTGATGCAGCCGCTCAATGCCGCCCGGCTATTTGCATCCTCTCTGTCGGAGATCGCCCGGGAAGCCGAGGTCCAACGACTTTCAGCACATATTGCAAGTGCACTGGGGGCGGCCGAGGAATTAATCGGGGATTTGCTGGATATCTCCAGACTCGAATCAGGAAAACTGGATATCAATATTCACAGCTTTGCGGTTCATGATGTGCTGGTGAATTTGAATGCCGAGTTTCATGCGATTGCCAAACAACAGGATATCGATTTTACGATGGTCCCTTCGTCGGTGGTGGTTCAGTCGGATCCGAAGTTGCTCCGACGGATTATTCAGAACTTCCTCACTAATGCGTTCCGCTATGCGCCCCATGGGAAAGTCGTGCTCGGCATTCGTCATGTCGGTACGCAGATCCGGATTGAAGTATGGGATAACGGGATCGGGATCGAGCCGGATAAGCAGCATGAAATTTTTGAAGAGTTTAATCGTGGCGGGCAGGTTCGTTCTGAGCAGGGGCTTGGGCTTGGATTGGCGATATCGAAAGGGATTGCTTATGTGTTGGGACATGAAATTTCAATGCGCTCGTGGCCCGGACATGGCAGTGTTTTTTCGTTATCCCTGCCGCGCTCACATCCCCGGGAAGTTGCCGATAAAGTTGCCCCTGCCGTGAATGATGTGACCGATTTGTCGCAAATTAAAGTGTTATGTGTGGATAATGAAGTCGATATTTTGGTGGGGATGTCGGATCTGTTATCTCGTTGGGGATGTGATATCCGCACTTCAACCAATTTAGTCGAGAGCCTGAGAGCATTAGATGATGCATGGATACCGGATGTCATCTTGTCCGATTACCGGTTGGATCAGGGGCGTACCGGATTGGAAGTCTTGCAACAGTGTCGTCTACGCCTAGGCCGTCAGTTTGAAGGGATTATTATCAGTGCTGACCGGACACAAGAGATGATGGATGCGATTCAGTCAAACGGATTTAGTTTTTTACCCAAGCCGGTGAAGCCTTTGAAATTACGGGCGGTACTGAATCGAGTGCGACAGCAAAGCGATGCTCGTCATCAAGGCAATAGTCCATCAAGGCAATAGTCCATCAAGGCAATAGTCCATCAAGGTCATGATTCATCAGGGACCTGATCTATCAAAGCCATCATGCAGCAATTGAAGATTGAACGTTCTGAATCGTGAGGCATTCTGCGTGTCGGATGCGGATAAAAGCAACCCGGCCAATTCGGCCGGGTCAGTGAGCAGAGGCTTTCTGTACAAGTCTTTCTGTAACAGATGGTTTGCTGCTGATAGTGAGGCCGCAAACCATCTGATATTTTAGGGATGGGCGATCACTTCCAGTGGCCATCCCATATCGGTTTGCCGGTTTGCTTCGATTTCCAGCTCTGCTTTAGTGAGCGGGTTGGCATCGAGCCATTGGGCATCGAGAGATAATTGGAGTGTATCTTCCGAGCACTCCAATTTCACATGAGGTTCGAGCGCCGAATTGCGTCGATGGCTGAGTAAAACCGCAAGACGTAAGAGCCTGAGTAAGCGTTTACTGCTGGCTCCTGAAAGGGCATATTGTTCTGGCATTGAGGTGATATTGTCGCGATAACGACGAACCAATTCCCCCAGACAATAACGCTGTGCGCGGGTAAAGCCGGGCAGTTCCGAGTGCTGGATCAAATAAGCACTGTGTTCACCGCCTTTTTTGTAATCCACCGCTAAACCGATTTCGTGTAACTGTGCCGCGGCTCTGAGCAGTATTTCAGCCTGCGGTTCGACGATCCATGCTGTGCCACCACACTGGTTAAACAATTTACTGGCGAGGTCTGAGACTTGAGCTGCGTATACCGTATCGATTTGATAGCGACTTTGAATACTGTGGATTGTCCGCTCGCGGATATTATCCTGACGTAATCCATCAATCATTTCATAAATCAGACCTTCCCGAAGCGCACCGCCTGCCAGTGTCATGGCTTCGATCTGGAATTCCTCAAATATAGCAATTAGGATCGACAGACCGCTTGGGAAGACCAGCGCTCTTTCTAACGTTAATCCTTCGATTTCCAGTTCTTCGAGATGATCCGCCCGCATCGCCTGATTTTGTAGACGCTTCAGTTTGGTCAGGGTAATGACTTCGTCCATCCCTTGAGCCAACATGATCTCCTGTAACGCTTGCACCGTACCGCTGGCACCGACACAAATGTCCCAGCCGATGGTGCGGTATTGTTGCAGGATCGGCGTGAGCATTTTTTTCGCGTCTTCGATCGCATGTTCAAAGTTTTCTTTAGAGAGCTGACGATCTCTGAAGTGTTTTTCGAGCCAAGTGACACAGCCCATTTTTAAACTGGTTAAGGCTTTGGCCTCGAAGCCTTCACCAATAATCAGTTCGGTACTTGCGCCACCGATATCAACCACGAAGCGACGTCCGCTTCCGCCGGAGGTATGGGCAACCCCTTTATAAATGGTGGCCGCTTCTTCTTCACCTGAAATGGTTTCGATCGGATGGCCGAGTATCTGATTGGCCTGACGCAAAAATACATCGACATTGATAGCAGTCCGAAGGGTTGCCGTCCCGACAATGCGAATATTTTCTTTGGGAATATCCTGTAATCGTTCTGCGAACAGGCTCAGGCAATCCCAACCACGTTGCATCGCCTCCTGACTGAGTGAATTGTTTTCATCCAGTCCGGCTGCAAGTCTTACTTTACGTTTAATTTTGGCCATCGTCTGTATACTGCCTTCAACATGACGGACAATCAGCATATGAAAGCTGTTTGAACCGAGATCGATGGCAGCATAGAGTGGTGAAGATACGGCGCTCATAGATTCACTCAGCTATTTCTATTCTGGTGGTTGTTTTGTTGCGGACGTTTTCTGGATGAATTATTACCACGTCCATTCTGACGTCCAGACCGCGAACCACCGGTATTGGTTCTTCTTGATGTTTTGGATGAAGCAAGTCTTAACGGACTGGGTAAGTCAGTCAATAGTGCTGATGCATCATAATCAGAAACCGGAATGGAATGTTCGATATAGGTTTCTATTCCCGGCAAATTGATAGCATATTCTTCACAGGCGAAACTAATCGAATGGCCGCTCTCTCCGGCTCTGCCCGTCC
Source organism: Vibrio rubrogenes (assembly GCF_059641415.1). Classification (NCBI taxonomy): domain Bacteria; kingdom Pseudomonadati; phylum Pseudomonadota; class Gammaproteobacteria; order Vibrionales; family Vibrionaceae; genus Vibrio; species Vibrio rubrogenes. The sequence continues at coordinate 12,461 of NZ_JCARSY010000017.1, read as the reverse complement.
GACCAATCCGGTGGACATAGTCTTCACTGTCGTCCGGTAAATCATAGTTAAAGACGTGAGTCACCTGAGGTATATGCAGTCCTCGCGCAGCCACATCGGTCGCGACTAAAATATCCAATTGACCCTGAGTAAATTGCTCCAGAATGCGCTCGCGCTTTTTCTGCGGTACATCACCGGTCAGCAGCCCGACGCGATGACCATCGGCAGCCAGATGTCCCCAAACCCGTTCACACTTATGTTTGGTATTGGCAAAAATGATTGTTCTGTCTGGCCACTCTTCTTCAATGAGGGTTTGCAGCAAAGCCATTTTGTGCTCATTCGATGGGTAAAACAGTTCTTCCTTAATTCGGTGTCCGGTTTTTTGCGCCGGTTCGACGACAACATGTTCCGGATTGTTCATGTGCTCAAATGCCAATTCCTGAACCCGATAAGAGAGGGTAGCGGAAAATAACATGTTCAGTCGGTTCTTCGGTGGTGGCATTCGACGGAACAGAAAACGAATATCCTTGATAAAACCGAGATCAAACATTCGGTCCGCTTCATCAAGAACGACAACTTGAATATGGTTCAGGTGAAAGACTTTTTGCTTGTAGAAATCGATAATCCGACCGGTTGTTCCGATAAGAATATCAACACCTTGTTGTAGTTTTGACTGCTGTTTATCGTAACTTTCACCACCATAGGCCAGTGCGACTTTTAAGCCGGTACTTTGGACGAGTGGTTCTGCATCGTTAAAAATTTGTATCGCTAATTCACGAGTTGGTGCCATAATAATCGCTCGTGGCTGAGTTGGCTCCCGTTCTTCTTGAGCAGGTGCAGTTAGCAGATGATTAAAGGTTGCAGTAAGAAACGCAAGCGTTTTACCAGTCCCTGTTTGGGCCTGGCCTGCAATGTCACGGCCGGAGAGCACTACCGGCAGCGCCAAGGCTTGGATAGGAGTGCAATAAGCAAACCCTTTTTGTTCCAAACCTGCTGTAACTTGAGGGTCTAATCCCAAGTCGGCGAATTTTTGCTCTGTGATGTGTGTCTTTTTCATCTCTATAGAATATCAGCTTAAGCTTGCAATACGGAAGTAAATACATTCCAATAGAGCATCAAAATTACTGGTTGTTATGCAACTGGTCCAAGAAAATACATTGGAGTTAAAGATGAGTGATAAGATTTTGCAACTCACCGATGACGCGTTTGAAAGTAGTGTAATCAATGCTGAAGTCCCTGTACTCGTTGATTTCTGGGCAGAATGGTGTGGTCCATGCAAAATGATTGCGCCGATTTTGGATGAAATTGCTGATGAGTACGAAGGTAAGCTCACGATCGGTAAATTAAATATCGATCAAAATGCGGGTACGCCACCAAGATTCGGTATTCGTGGTATCCCAACATTACTTCTGTTTAAAAATGGTAATGTGGCAGCAACAAAAGTTGGCGCGTTGTCAAAGACTCAGCTCAAAGAGTTTTTAGACGCCAATTTATAATGGCTGAAAACCGTACATAGAGATATGTACGGTTTTGCACATGGAAATAAAACAAAATCTAGACTAGTCTGATAAATAGTGCTAGGTTATCGCACACTAATGAATCATATGTTCACTTCTTGGTCAATCCTGAGGCCAAATCCATCTTAACACTACTAAACAGATCCTAATTTTGACTAAACAAGTATCCACCACAATGAATTTAACAGAATTAAAGAACAAACCTGTGTCTGAGCTCGTGCAGCTGGGTGAGAGCCTGGGGCTTGAAAACCTCGCGCGTTTAAGAAAACAAGACATTATCTTCTCTATTTTAAAAGCTCACGCAAAAAGTGGTGAAGACATCTTTGGTGATGGCGCATTAGAAATTCTCCAGGACGGCTTTGGTTTTTTGCGTAGTGCAGACAGCTCTTATCTGGCTGGACCGGACGATATTTATGTGTCACCGAGTCAGATTCGTCGTTTCAACCTGCGTACAGGTGATTCGATTGCTGGGAAGATTCGGCCACCGAAAGAAGGTGAACGCTACTTTGCATTACTGAAAGTCAATACCGTCAATGACGATAAACCGGATAACGCCCGAAATAAGATTTTGTTTGAAAACCTGACACCGCTACATGCCAACGAACGAATGGTGATGGAGCGAGGCAACGGTTCGACTGAAGATATTACCGCTCGTGTCTTGGATTTAGCATCACCGATCGGAAAAGGTCAGCGTGGATTGATTGTCGCACCACCGAAGGCTGGTAAAACGATGCTGCTGCAAAACATTGCTCAAAGCATTGCTTACAACCATCCCGAGTGTATTTTGATGGTGCTGTTGATTGACGAACGTCCGGAAGAAGTGACAGAAATGCAACGTCTGGTCAAAGGTGAAGTGATTGCTTCTACTTTTGATGAACCGGCATCTCGCCACGTTCAAGTGGCAGAAATGGTGATTGAGAAGGCGAAACGTCAGGTTGAACACAAGAAAGACGTTGTGATCTTATTGGATTCAATTACACGTTTGGCGCGTGCATATAACACGGTTGTTCCTTCTTCGGGCAAGGTACTGACTGGTGGTGTGGATGCGAATGCGCTTCACCGCCCTAAACGTTTCTTCGGTGCGGCTCGTAATGTCGAGGAAGGCGGCAGTTTGACAATTATCGCGACAGCGCTGGTTGATACGGGTTCGAAGATGGACGAAGTCATCTATGAAGAGTTTAAAGGAACAGGGAATATGGAATTACACCTGAACCGTAAGATTGCAGAAAAACGTGTATTCCCTGCGATCGACTTCAACCGTTCAGGAACGCGTCGTGAAGAGTTGCTGACTAAAACCGACGAGTTACAGAAAATGTGGATTTTGCGCAAAATTGTTCACCCGATGGGAGAAAGCGATGCGATGGAATTCCTCATTGATAAACTGGCGATGACAAAGACCAATGATGAGTTCTTTGATGCCATGAGACGCCAGTAACAAAGACTGTTCTGACAATGAAAGCGCCACCGGAAACGGTGGCGCTTTTTCTTGCATTTCACAAAATATGCACCGAAAATGAAAATTAGATGTTACATGGAGGTTAACACATGCCACAAGGAACGTGGGTATCGCAACTCCTGCTCTGTTTTTGTTTCATTTGCTTTTCGGTTTCTGCGCAATCATTGGATGCACAAAGCCGCAATCAACTGTTACAAGCCCCCACAATTCAGCACAAAGTGGCTGCGTTCAAACAATTAATTGTTGATGACAAAATCGATTCGCTCAATTTTGCTTTGCAACGGCTGGCCTTGCCTCAGCAAGAGGCGGTTCGTTTTTTACTACTCCGGGCACTCGAACAAGAAAAAACCATCTTTTCTGCACAAGTGGAGCGCTTTGTCGAACAACAGCGTTTGATTCCACCTGTTTATTATCTCACCAACCAAGGTGAAGGATTCGAATTTTCTACACCAGCATTTGATTATCCTTCGGTTGCCAGTCGCTTAGTCAAAACCTGGCAACAGGAAAAAAGTGTCCTCGACTTCGTGTTAAAAGTTGAACGGCATGAGCTGCCTTTACAACAATGGTTGTCCGAAAATGAACGCCAGCGTCATGCCCGGGAATCCTTGTTGATTCAGGAGCTGAACAGCTTATCGGAATCGGGACTGAATGATTTGGTCAAACAGGTTGTCGATGCCAGTATACGGAGCTGGTTGCCTTCAACGCGAGTCATGGTCGCACTGGCGCGAGCCAGTCAAAACCAAGATGTGTATCGGTTATTGTGGTTGATGAAATCAGATAATAACTCTGAAGCGGAATTGACCCGCTTGTCTGGTTTGAAGGATGATTTTTCTGTGCAGCAAGTGATGGCGGCGAGTAAGAACCCGAGTTTGAGATCACAGGCAATTGAGGCTCTGATTCGCCTTAATCCAATGCCTGAACAGGTCAAAACGTATTTGGTTCAGGAGCTGAGTCAGGAAGAAGCCCCCTATGTTGCACAGGTCTTAGTCAATGCCGGATATGGCAATTGGCTGGATGAATTAGTCAAAGCAAACCGTCAAATGAAGCTTCGTGTACTGAGCCAAGCATTGAGATAGTCATGCCACTATTTGTAGCATATATAGCATAGCGTACCTGTATTATGGCAACACCACTGAAGAGCATTAACACAATAGAAAAAAGAAAATTCAGAGTTGTTTCGTTTTTGTTATACTGCCTCCGATATCACATTCAGGCAGAAGTCTTATGATTTTTAAGGATTTACGCGATTTTATCGACTATTTGGAAAAGCATGGTCAATTGAAACGTATTCAGCATCCGATTGACCCTCAATATGAAATGACCGAGATCTGTGATCGGACTTTAAGAGCGGGCGGTCCTGCACTTTTATTCGAAAATCCGGTAGGTTATGACATACCGGTACTGGCAAATCTGTTCGGTACACCACAACGCGTTGCGATGGGGATGGGACGAGTCGATGTCAGTGAGCTGCGTGAAATCGGTCAGTTGCTTGCTTACCTGAAAGAGCCTGAGCCGCCCAAAGGTTTTAAAGATGCGCTCAATAAGCTCCCGGTCTTTAAGCAGGTATTGAATATGCCGGTGAAGCGTTTGAAAAAAGCGCCCTGTCAGGAAATCATCTGGCAAGGCGATGATGTTGATTTGGATAAAATTCCAGTGATGCGTTGCTGGCCGGGTGATGTGGCTCCGTTATTAACCTGGGGACTGACGATTACCAAGGGACCGACGAAAAAACGGCAAAATTTGGCGATCTACCGACAACAGAAACTCAGTAAGAATAAAGTGATCATGCGGTGGTTTCAGCATCGGGGTGGTGCACTGGATTTCCGGGATTGGCAGGTTGAGCATCCCGGGGAACCATTTCCGGTTTCTGTGGCTTTCGGTGCTGATCCGGCAACAATTCTGGGTGCAGTGACGCCTGTGCCCGATACGCTTTCCGAATATGCATTTGCCGGGCTGTTGAGAGGCAGTAAGACCGAAGTTGTCCAATCAATCAGCAATGATCTCGAAGTGCCGGCCAGTGCTGAAATTGTACTCGAAGGATATATTGATCCGAATGAGTATGCAGACGAAGGACCTTATGGCGATCATACAGGCTATTTTAATGAAGTTGAGCGCCATCATGTCTTTACTGTCACCCATGTGACAATGAGAAAGCAGCCAATCTATCATAGTACTTATACGGGAAGGCCACCGGATGAGCCGGCAGTTCTCGGGGAAGCATTAAACGAAGTTTTCGTGCCTATTTTACAAAAGCAGTTTCCGGAAATTGTCGATTTTTATCTTCCCCCTGAAGGCTGTTCTTATCGAATGGCTGTCGTCACGATCAAGAAGCAATATCCCGGCCATGCCAAGCGAGTCATGATGGGAGTTTGGTCTTTCTTGCGTCAATTTATGTATACCAAATTTGTGATTGTCTGTGATGATGATATCAATGCGCGAGACTGGAAAGATGTCATCTGGGCAATTACCACGCGGATGGATCCTGCCCGGGATACAACGATGGTTGAAAATACGCCCATCGATTCTCTGGATTTTGCATCACCGGTTTCAGGGCTTGGCTCTAAAATGGGATTGGATGCAACCAATAAGTGGAAAGGCGAGACAGCCAGAGAGTGGGGTAAAGAGATCCGTAAAGATCCGGAAGTTGTCAGCAAGATCGATGCGATCTGGGATGAGTTAGGAATCTTATGACCTTTACGGTACGCTTGTTGCCCGAAAATATTGAATTTACCGTGGAACGCGGCCAAACCGTGTTGGATGCGGCAATTCGTCAGCAAATCCCTTTCCCACATCGTTGCCGGGTCGGTGCGTGTGGGATGTGTTTGTGTAAAAAACTTTCGGGAGCAGTTTCCTATCAACTCGAACCAATGCTGACGGAAGAAGAGCAGTCTCAGGGATGGATATTTTCCTGTCAGGCTTATGCTCAAAGTCATTTAGTCCTTACTTGGGATGAGTAAGGAAGAGGAATCAGAATGATCATAACATGTAAAGTAAACTCAGTTCAGCCTTTAGCCAGTAATACCTATCGTATTCTTCTCCAACCGGAGTCACCCGTTGATTTCCATGCGGGTCAGTACCTGATGGTGGTGATGGCAGAGGGAGATAAACGTCCGTTCTCGATTGCCAGTAGTCCATGCCGGAAAGGTGGTGAACTTGAATTACATATTGGTGCCGCTGAACATAACGCCTACGCCAGTGAAGTCGTTGATGCGATGAATGCAGCGTTGCAGCACGATGATGAGATCACCATCGATGTACCTCATGGGGATGCTTGGCTCAAAGAAGATACGACGCGTCCTTTGTTGTTGATTGCCGGTGGGACAGGATTCAGTTATGTACGTTCGATTCTGGATCACTGCCTGAACCAGAATATTCAGCGTGATATTTTTCTGTATTGGGGAGCAAAAGATGTTCTCCAGCTTTACGCATTAGACGAATTACGTGATTTAGCCTCTCAACATGGCAGACTCACGTTTACACCGGTTGTGGAAATATCAACCGATCCGCTTTGGGACGGGAAAGTCGGCAATGTGTTGCAAGCGGTCAGTACTGATTTTGAATCATTGGCAGAGTTTGATATCTATATTGCAGGTCGCTTTGACATGGCGGGTGCCGCCCGGGAACAGTTTACTCAGAATAAACATGCGAGAAGTGAACGTATCTACGGTGATGCATTTGCGTTTATCTGATTTGATCTGTCATGATGTGCACAAAAAAGCCTCCGGACGGAGGCTTTTTTGTGGGTGAAACGGATTCGGAAAACGATCTAAAGAATTTGTTTTAAAATCCGGTCGGCTTTTACCCGACGAATCCGTTTCAGCAAGCGTTGAACGCCGGCCGGATAGTTTTCGAAATCGTCCAGCTGCTTATAAGTACAGACTAACTGCGTGTGCTGCAGAATATTGTCGAACTCTTGTTCAAACTGGGTCTGAAGGTGGGCATGGTGATCCTGAATCAGAATGCCGTTTTCCAGATCAAGTTTCCATGCTCTGGGATTGAGGTTATTGCCGGTGATAAGCATATAACGTTTATCGACCCATACCCCTTTCAAGTGAAAACTGTTGTCATCATGTTTCCACAGATGAATCGATAATTGCCGACTGGCAATTCTGGCTTCGTTCGCTTTCGCAAAACGGCGCAAATTCAATTCATATAAATAGGGCAATCCACCGATGGTCTTAAATGTCTCTTCTGGTGGGATATAAAAATCATTCGCGGTTTTATCACCGACGATGATATGAATTTTTACCCCACGCTTGAGTGCTTTTTTGACCTGATTGGCAATATTATTCGGGAAATTAAAATAGGGTGTGCAGATAATAATTTCTTCTTGCGCTTGGGCAATCAGGTGACTGATATATTGATTCAAACGATTACTTCGTTTACCAAGTCCAACCAATGGGGTCAGGCCGATCTGTTCCGGTGTGACTGGCTGATCAGGCACCTGATAAGTTGCTTGTGCCAACTGGGTCCGGAACTGGCGAATCATTGTTTTCAAATCTTTGGTTGCCGGGCGTGACGGATCGGCCAGATTATTGACTGCCGGATGAGACAATAAATGATCATGAATAAAGGTGACCATAGAATCGGCAAGATGTCGGTTGTGAAATGAGTGATAGCGGTCAAAGCGGTAACGATTCTGATAATGCAGATAAATGTTGTTCAGACTTGCGCCACTATAGATAACTTCATCATCGACAATGAAGCCCTTGAGATGTAATACACCGAACACTTCCCGCCCTCGGACCGGGATACCATAAACCGCGATGGGATGTTCACTGTCTTGGGCAAATGATTCATACATCACAGCATTTCCCTGAGACTGCTTCGCACCGATCAGGCCTCGTTGAGCGCGGTGCCAGTCAACACAGACTACAATATCGAGCTGAGGGTTTCTTCGTTTGGCTGCATAAAGCTCAGAAAGAATTTCCTGACCGGCATCATCAGCTTCAAGGTAGAGTGCAACAATATAAATTCTGTGATTGGCTTGTCGAATCGCCTGAATCAAGTGATGCCGAAATTGTTCTGCAGAGTACAGGACTTGAAAATCTTTCGGCTCTAACGCAATAGTGGGTAGCTGTTCGAATAGATTTCTACGAGCAATCATCGTGGATGCGGTACCTTCAATTCAAGTGGATGCGATATAGCAAAGCCCTGATACTATCAAATTCGATGAATGAATGGCTATATCTAAGTCACTTCAGACCGATCATTTCCGGCTTGTCAGAAAAAAATGTACAGAAAGTGATGGGGTTTTACTCCTGAAGCGACGGGAAATATCGCATCGGAAATATATCTTTGCCTTGATGGAGATAACGTTGATAGAGATGATTGATTTCTATCGGCAGCGCCTGTGGTGATTGAACTTCAAAATGATGTTGATGATAAAATTTTTCTAAATGGCGATAAGCAAAACAGAAGACATGCTGATTGAGCACATGTGATTCACAGTAGTTCAATAGCTGATGACCGATGCCTTGAGCTCGCAATTCTGTAGCCACGGCCATTCCCGTTAAAAGCAGATGTGAAGTACCAATAGGACGAAAGCGCACTACGGCACATAGTTGATTGGCAAGGCGCGCAGTATAAATGCGTTCATTGCGTTTTGGTTTTGCTGTCGGGTAGTGCTGTTTATAAAAGCGTTGCACCAAAGGAAGTTTGAGTGGATCTAACATTTCGAAAGATAAATGATCCATAGGATATCTGAATGGTCTTCATCTGATATAGAATAGTCGTAGTTTATGTGATTTAAAGAAAGCCATGCAAATATATCTCAACGAAAATCTCAGTGCTTATCATACGTTTGGTATTGAGCAGTCCTGTCAGGTGTTGGTGACAGTTGATACTGTTGCAGAACTCATTGATGTTTATCGTGATCCACAATGGCAATCGCTACCGAAAATGGTGCTCGGTAAAGGCAGTAATGTGTTGTTTACTGAGTTCTATGAAGGTGTTGTGATTCTCAATCAGCTACGGGGCATTGATGTAAGGGAAGATGAAAGTCACTATTTTCTGCATGTTCAGGGTGGGGAAGACTGGCCTGAATTGGTGAAATGGAGCGTGTCGCAGCAGATCCCCGGATTGGAAAATTTAGCCATGATTCCCGGATGTGCCGGGAGTGCGCCAATTCAGAATATCGGTGCTTATGGCATCGAGTTTCAGGATGTGTGTGACTATGTTGATTATCTTTGTCTCAAGACGTTTCAAGTCATTCGTTTGAATCGTGCCGAATGTTTATTTGGTTACCGTGATTCGATTTTCAAACATCAGCTTTATCAGCAGGCGGTTGTTGTCGGTGTCGGACTCAAGCTTGCAAAAGCATGGCAACCTCGTCTGAAGTATGGGCCATTGCAACAGTTAGCGAGCAACTGCTCACCCGCCGAAGTATTTGACTGCATCTGTGATATCCGCATCCGTAAACTTCCCGATCCGTCATTGATTGGTAATGCCGGTAGCTTTTTTAAGAATCCGGTGCTGACGGAGGCGCAGTTTCGGACACTGGCCGCGAATCATCCTGATGTTGTGAGTTATCCAGCTTCATCAGGTGTGAAGGTCGCAGCCGGCTGGCTGATCGATCAATGTGGTTTGAAAGGGTTTCAAATCGGTGGGGCTGCAATTCACGCACAACAGGCGTTAGTCCTGATTAACCGTCAGCACGCAACGGCATTGGACGTGGTTCAGCTGGCAATCCATGTATACCGTTGCGTCTACGAAAAATATGGTGTCGCTTTGGAGCACGAAGTGCGATTTATCGGGCGCAGCAGCGAGGTTTATTTGGATATGTGGCTGAAGGAGCAACAATTATGAAAGAACATCATGCCAAGTTGACAATCCTGTCAACCTTAGCCGATGGTGGTTTTCATTCCGGTGAAGCATTGGGGACCGCTTTAGGGATCTCCAGAGCTGCCATCAGCAAACATATCCGCGGGATTCAGGATTGGGGGGTTGATATATTTCGCGTGCAGGGGAAAGGCTATCAGCTTGCCCAGCCTATGCAGTTATTGGATCAACACTATATTCAGAACCACGTTTCTACGCCGGTCCATTTACATCCGATCATTGATTCGACCAACCAGTACCTATTGGATCGCGTCGGCGCATTAACCTCAGGAACGGTTTGCCTTGCTGAATATCAGCAAAAAGGCCGGGGACGGCGGGGGAGACACTGGGTCTCTCCATTCGGGACGAATCTGTATTTCTCGATGTACTGGCGACTGGATGCAGGTATGGCTGCTGCAATGGGGCTGAGTCTGGTGGTTGGCGTCGCAGTTGTTGATGCACTGAAAACGCTCGGTGTTGATGAGATTAAACTGAAATGGCCCAATGATTTGTACTATCAGGATAAGAAACTGGCCGGTATTTTGGTTGAAGTGTCAGGGCAAGCCGGTGAAGCTGCGCATCTCGTCATCGGTATGGGTATGAATTTATCCATGGCACCGCAGACACAACAGATTGATCAACCCTGGAGTGGTTTGTCTCAGGTGATCGGCAAAGATCATATTGATCGTAATGCGCTGGCGGTTGCATTGATCCAGTCTTGGACCCGCACATTGGAAAACTACGAGAGTGAGGGGATGAAGAACTTTGTCGAAAGATGGAATCAAGTCGATAACTTCATCGATCGTCCCGTTAAACTATTAATGGGAGAGCGTGTGATTACGGGGATTGAACGGGGTATTGATGCCCATGGTGCCGTGTTATTGGAAACAGAACGGGGCATTGAAAGTTATGTTGGCGGGGAGATTTCTCTGCGCAGTAATGAGCATCCTGCCGAGTCCTGAATCATGTCGCGATTGAGATAATTTCAGTCATGGGGCCTATGCTTGCTCTGGGTAACATGTCATGTGAGCCTCACTCAACACGGTTTCGCAGCAGAATTACTGTCGCAGCAGAATTTCTTCAACGGTGTGGTTGATGCCCTTACGGAGTATCAGCTGTGCTCTTTCCCGCGTTGGTAAAATGTTTTCCTGCAAGTTTTTCCCATTGATCGCTTGCCAGATATTCCTTGCAATAGAGTTGGCTTCCGATTCACTCAGTTTGGTGTAGTGACTAAAATAGGACCCCGGTCTTTTAAAGGCACCATGGCGGAATTTCATAAAGCGTTCGATGTACCATTTTTCAATGAGAGATGATTCTGCATCGACATAGATGGAAAAATCCAAAAAGTCTGAAATAAAAACGCGATGTGGGGCATGGGGATAATCCATCCCGCTTTGTAAAACGTTGAGACCTTCAATCAGCAAAATATCGGGTGCATGAACCATTTTCACTTCATCAGTGATGTCATAGGTCAGATGAGAATAAACCGGGGCTGAGATGTTCTTCTTGCATGCTTTGACATCAGAAACAAACTGTACCAACCGTTTAATATCGTACGATTCCGGAAATCCTTTTTTCTGCATAATGCCTTTTTCTAATAGCACTTCATTGGGATAAAGGAATCCATCAGTGGTAATGAGTTCAACTTTAGGATGGTTGTCCCAGCGAGACAATAGCGCTTTAAGCAGCCTTGCTGTTGTGCTTTTCCCGACCGCCACACTGCCTGCGATACCAATAATAAAAGGTGGTGCAATGTCAGTATGACCTAAAAATTGATTTAAGACGGTATTGCGGCTTTGTCTGGCTGCAACATAGAGGTTCAGTAACCGCGCTAATGGTAAGTAGATTTCAACAGCTTCTTTCATACTCAATGATTCATTGATGCCTTGTAGCTCAACTAAATCATCTTCTGACAAAGTCATGGGAACGGAATTACGAAGATCCGACCACTGGCGTCTGTCGAATGAGAGATAAGGATCCATAATCTTTCCAACGGTAGAAATCGGATAAAAGAGCAACATACCTCAAGAAGAAGATAAAGCAACAAAGAATGGCTATATATTTCGTCAGTTCCTACGAAAACTGCTTGAAAAAACAACAAATAGATAAAAACGAGATAAAATTGTATTTTTTTTTCTTGAAATACTTGCAAGCAAAGAAATCATTCAATAGAATTCGCCCCACTTATGCGCCGACTTAGCTCAGTAGGTAGAGCAACTGACTTGTAATCAGTAGGTCGCCAGTTCGATTCCGGCAGTCGGCACCATCTTCTCTTTGTAATACAAAGCGTTGATTTAAAATTTGGAGGGGTTCCCGAGTGGCCAAAGGGAGCAGACTGTAAATCTGCCGGCACTGCCTTCGATGGTTCGAATCCGTCCCCCTTCACCATATTCTTAAGGAAATAGCTCTTAGGGTTAAATACGTGTGCGGGCATCGTATAATGGCTATTACCTCAGCCTTCCAAGCTGATGATGCGGGTTCGATTCCCGCTGCCCGCTCCAACCTTTCCGAGTGCTGATATAGCTCAGTCGGTAGAGCGCACCCTTGGTAAGGGTGAGGTCCCCAGTTCAAATCTGGGTATCAGCACCACTCTAAGCAAATATTTCCTTTTGTTATATACTTTACTACCAGTAAATTTTGGTTGCGTGGTCATGAAAGCCACCTTAATCCGTACCTAGAGGGACAACTGA
>NZ_JCARSY010000016.1:0-95467 GCF_059641415.1 Vibrio rubrogenes | reverse complement strand
GTGGACTGAACGAAATATCAGCCAACTATTTCAGGATCTGGCGCTTCACCAGCAGCGTGTGGCTTATCGTCTTGGTACTGTGGTACTGCATGAGGAAGAAAAAGAAGGCGTTACGGTTTTAAATATTGTTGATGGTCAACAGCGCATATTAACACTGGTGTTGGCAATCTACGCAATCATGACATGTCGGCGTTCTGAGTTGCAACGTGCCGATTTAAAAAAGCAGCTTGATAAATTGGAACCTTGTGTACGCGTTTTTATGCAGCGGCAACAGTTCAGTCGCGAGATCAGCAAACAAAATTTGCTTCGTAACTATCAGGGACTGACCCGGTTGATTCAGAAACATGAATTTACCGAAAGCCATATCGATTTTTTGCTGAATCAATGTCAGGTGGTTATTTTTGTTTTGCAAGATATCTCTGAGGCGTTTCAGTTTTTTGATTCCCAAAATGCTCGTGGGCGTGACCTTGAGCCCCATGATCTGTTAAAAGCATTTCATTTACGCGAGTTTTCACAAGAAGAACAGTCACTTAAAGCTTCAGTTGTTTCGGGCTGGGAGGCGATGGAAAGTGATGCGTTAGCAACATTGTTTGCTCAATATCTCTATCGGGTACGCCGCTGGGCCTCGGGGCATTCAGCTCGTTATTTCGGCAAGAATGACATTAGTCTTTTCAAAGGTGTCAATCTGGATAAGATTGGTCACTTCCCTTACGTAGAATCACTACGTATCTCTCATCATTATGTCGACGACTATAATCAACAGTATCACCGCAAAATTGATGGCCATCAGATGCGTTTCCCCTTTTATCTCGATCAGATCATTATTAATGGTCGGCGTTTTTTTGAGATGACGGAACATTATCAACAGCAGGTTCAGCAGATAAGCCAGTCAGAGCAAGATGAAGGTCGGGTGTTTATGGGTATAGAGCTGACAACCATGGCTGTCGATATTTTAGTGCTGCTAAATAGCAATGAAAAATATCCGCAACGTCATCGTACCGGGGACAAATATGTACGGTCTATTTTTGATTGTGCTCTGATTTTTTATATTGATAAATTTGGTCTTGAATCTCTCTCTGCTGCTATTGAGAAGATATTTATCTGGGCTTATTCCCTGCGAATTAAACAGCAAGTCGTTCAACTGGCGACGATGGATAATTACGTACTCAATTTTAATTTGCTCAGAATGATTAAAGAAGCGATTGATCCGCTTGATGTTTTGATGATGCCCCTACAGAGCCTTTCTGATAGCGATAACCGTAATAACCGTAACAATAATAATGCCGATAAGGATCCGCTTGTCTGCATGTTCAGGAAGATGAATTACTATGTCAAATCAGAGTAATGAACATATCGTTGAATTCTCTGTTCAACAATTGCTTGGTGATGCGGCGAATTATCTTATCCCTATGTATCAGCGAAATTACGCATGGGGGGAGAGAGAAATTAATCAGTTGGTTCAGGATGTGACGGATTATCAGTCGTTAATCAAAAATCCACGTTACTACATCGGCACCTTGATCGTTTATCGGCGAACTGATGGTGTATTTGAAGTGATTGATGGGCAACAGCGATTTACGACGTTATCGTTAATGGCTCTCTATCTGAGTCATCAAAAGCGGAATGATGAGTCTGTACTTGTGAAACAACTGAATCTGACTTTTGAAAGTCGGCCAAAATCACAAGCCACATTGAAGGGACTATTGCAGGGGATCCAACCCCATTTACTTGTGGGGGATGAATATAACGAATCGCTAGTTCGTGGCTATATTCTTATTGGCAGGGCTCTTGAACGACTATCGATTAAGCTTGAGGATTTTGTTCATTATCTATTTCATAGAATCAATATTATTCGAGTTGAAGTCCCTCAGGGGACGGATCTTAATCATTATTTTGAAGTGATGAATAACCGCGGTGAACAGCTAGAAAAGCATGAAATACTAAAAGCGAAATTACTATCGGTTCTGAATCAAATAAAAAATGAAAGGGATCGAACTCGCTCAATTCAGGTGTTGCATAAAGTGTGGGAAGCGTGTGCGAATATGGAGCGCTACGTTCAGTATGGTTTCTCTGTTGAAGAAAGAAACCGATTTTTTGGTCATGAAAACTGGGGCCAATTTACTGTTACCAATTTTGATGGTTTGATGAATGGACTAGATGAAAAAGAATACGCTGAAAACACCAGCTCCTTATTTGATATTATCAACCAAAGTCAAAAATTTTCTGAAGAAACCGCTACTAATGAGTATGAATCACCGGATCGTTTTCATAGTGTGATTGATTTTTCTAATTTATTGCTGCATGTTTTACGTGTGTATACACAAGAAGATATTGCTCTGGATGATAAGCAGTTGATTAATCAGTTTGATCATCATCTGTTAAAAAAAACGCAAACAGTAAAACAGGTCAAAAAATTTATATTTGCTTTGCTTAAATGTAAATACTTGTTTGATCAATTTGTCATCAAACGAGAGTTTACCCAGAGAAAAGATAACTGGAGTTTGAAAAAACTAAAATATTATTCTCCGGAGAAAAAACGTTTCACAGTTAGTTTTGTCAATAGCTTTGATGATAATGATAACGACTATGCTGGGATTAACCGGGAAGTATTGATGCTACTTGCTGCGTTTCATGTATCTACACCAACTTTAGTCTATAAACACTGGTTGAATGCTGCGCTGTATTTTTTATATTACGATCAAAATAATAGTGCTGAAGATTATTTAAAATATCTTATGAATATCGCTAAACGATTTGTATTTGAACGCTTTTTAGCACCTGGTGTTGGGGAAGATTATTATCATATGCTTTATGACCGCTATGATGAAGATGTACCTAAAAACAGAAAATTGAAGGATATCGCAACGGAAAAATTATGCTATGGACAGATTGAAAGTAACTTTGTATTTAATTTTTTAGATTATTTGCTTTGGTTAGGCGGGAAAGAGTCATCCTCAAAGATTAAAGAATTTGAATTTACCTTTCGCAGCTCTGTTGAGCATTTCTACCCTCAGCATCCGATAGGTGAATTCTCTAAGCTAGATAGTGAACATTTGAATTCATTTGGTAACCTCTGTTTGATCAGTCACAGTAAGAATTCCCGTTTAAGCAATTTCCAGCCAAATAGTAAACTAGAATATTTTGAAAAGCAGAAAGAGATAGACAGCCTCAAGCTTTACCACATGATAAATCTGACGAAAAAAAATAACGGTTGGACTGAAACTGAAATTCAGCAACATGGTGAAGAAATGGTTGATATTCTTCTACATTCAACTCAGGAATAAAAGGCATACCATGAGCGTAGTTGGACAAAAAGAGCGCGTCACACAAAACCGAGTGGTGAAATTTTTTCAGGATCAACTGGGTTATGACTATTTAGGCAACTGGGAATATCGCGCGGAAAATAACAATATAGAAACGGAGCGATTAACCCAGTGGCTTAAAAAACAAGGGGTGTCGAATGCCTTGATCGTCCGTGCGCTGCATAAGCTTGATAAAGCTGCGGCTCTGGGAGAAGGCAAAAAACTCTTTGACGCCAATAAAGAGGTTTATCGCTTGTTGCGTTATGGCGTGAAAGAGAAAGAAGGGGCAGGTGAGCAAAATCAAACGGTGTGGTTAATTGATTGGAACCACCCTGAGAACAATGATTTTGCGATTGCTCAGGAAGTGACGGTGAAAGGCGAACACAAGAAACGACCGGATATCGTGCTGTATGTGAACGGTATTGCGTTGGGTGTCATTGAACTGAAACGCTCCTCGGTCTCCGTCGCTGAAGGGATTCGTCAGAATCTCGATAATCAGAAGAAATCCTTTATTCGTAGTTTTTTCACCACCATGCAGTTGGTGATGGCCGGCAATGATACTCAGGGATTACGTTACGGCACGATTGAAACGTCTGAGAAATATTATCTTGAGTGGAAAGAGGCCGAAACTGAAAACACATTACCCCATAAACATATTCAGACCGATACACTTTTAGATATTCATATTGCTCAACTGTGCGAGAAAGAACGCTTTTTGCAGATTGTGCACGATTTTATTGTCTTTGACTCCGGGGTAAAAAAGACCTGCCGCCATAATCAGTTTTTCGGTGTTATTGCGGCGAAAAAGCATGTGCAGCATCGTAACGGCGGCATTATCTGGCATACCCAAGGCTCGGGGAAAAGTCTCACTATGGTTTGGTTGGCCAAATGGATTCGTGAGCATGTCAGTGATGCACGGGTTTTAATTATTACCGACCGCACTGAGTTGGATGAACAAATTGAAAAGGTGTTTACTGGCGTCGATGAAGATATCTACCGCACCCAAAGTGGCGCGGATCTTCTGGCGACTTTAGGGCAAACAAACCCATGGTTGGTGTGTTCTCTCGTACATAAGTTTGGACGTAATGGCGAGGCACTGAGTGAAGATGAAAACGATGCAGCGACTCAGCGTTATATTGAAGAGATAAAAGCCGCTGCAAAAGGGTTTGAACCCAAAGGCAACTTGTTTGTTTTTGTCGATGAATGTCACCGTACCCAATCAGGAAAATTGCATGAGGCAATGAAAGAGTTTTTGCCTGATGCGATGTTTATCGGTTTTACCGGTACACCACTGATGAAAAAGGATAAGAAAAAATCCTTAGAGGTGTTCGGGCCTTATATTCATACCTATAAATTTAATGAAGCCGTTGAAGATGGGGTGGTGTTGGATTTACGTTATGAAGCGCGTGATATTGACCAACATCTAACCTCACAGAAGAAAGTGGATCAATGGTTTGATGCGAAAACCAAAGGTCTGTCGAATTTGGCGCGTATGCAGCTCAAACAAAAATGGGGCACGATGCAGAAAGTGCTTTCGAGTCGCTCCCGTTTAGAACAACTCGTCAGTGATATTCTGATGGATATGGAAACCAAGCCCCGTTTGATGGATAGACGCGGTAATGCGATGTTGGTATGTGCCAGTGTTCATCAAGCTTGTGTGATTTACGATTTGTTCAGCCGGACGGATCTGAATGGCAAGTGCGCTATTGTGACCAGTTATAAACCAGCCCCCAGTACAATTAAGGGGGAGGAAACGGGGGAAGGGCTGACCGAGAAGCTCTTTAAGTACGATACGTATCGTAAAATGCTGGCTGATTATTTCGAACAAAGCGAAGACGATGCTGCGAAGCGAGTTGAAGAGTTTGAAAGAGAAGTCAAAAAACGCTTCATTGAAGAACCGGGACAAATGCGTTTGTTAATTGTGGTCGATAAACTGTTAACGGGCTTTGATGCGCCATCGGCGACCTATCTTTATATTGATAAAAGTATGAGGGATCACAGTCTGTTTCAGGCCATTTGCCGGGTGAACCGCTTAGATGGTGAAGATAAAGAGTACGGCCATATTGTTGACTATAAAGACTTGTTTCGTTCATTAGATAAGGCGATCAAGGACTATACCAATGAAGTCTTTGATGGTTATGACCACGATGATGTTGCCGGATTGCTGAAAGATCGGCTCGTGGGCGCAAAATCGGATCTCAATGTTGCGCTGGAAATGGTGCGGGCATTATGTGAACCCGTGAAAGCACCGCGGGCAACGACGGATTTTATTCATTATTTTTGTGGTGAGTCTGGTGTTGAACCGACTGATCCCGATGAACGAAGTGAGAAAGAAGCGCTACGTTTGGCTCTGTATCAATCCGTTGCGAAGTTATTGCGAGCTTACGCCAACCTCGCTAATGAGATGACTCAGGCGGGCTACACTGAGCTGCAAGCGGAAGCGATTCGCAAAGAAGTGGCATTTTATGAAAAAATCCGTGACGAAGTGAAAGTAGCGAGTGGTGATCTTCTGGACAGCAAACGTTTTGAACCTGCGATGCGTCATTTATTGGATATGTATATTCGTGCGGATGGCAGTGAGCTCTTGATGGATTTTGAGGAGTTTGGTCTGATTGATTTGATCATCAACAAGCAAGATATGACATCTGTCCCCAAAGGGATTCGTGACGATGAAGATGCGATGGCGGAAGCCATTGAGAATAACGTGCGTAAAACCATTGTGGATGAGAATCCGGTTAACCCGAAATTTTATGATCAAATGTCGGTGCTACTGGATGAAATTATTCGTTTACGTCGTAAAAAGGCACTCGACTATCAGGCGTATTTGGAAGAAATTCGTAAATTAGCGCAGAAAGTGAAAAATCCAGCGGGAAATCGAAGTGCCCATTATCCGGCATCAATCGATTCGATGGCGAAGCAATCTTTATACGATAATTTAGGCAATGATGAAGTGTTGACTGCAAAGATTGATGCGGCTGTCCGTTATACGAAGAAAGCGGATTGGGTTGGGGATCGTTTTAAAGAGCGTGAAATAGCCCGTGCGATTAATAACGAAACGGTCGGATATGATATCGACATTGACGAAGTCATGAAACTGCTTAGAGCTCAGAAGGAATACCATTGATGCCGGCTGATAGCTGTTCAACTATGACGATTGG
The DNA here is from genome assembly GCF_059641415.1 of Vibrio rubrogenes. Taxonomy (NCBI): domain Bacteria; kingdom Pseudomonadati; phylum Pseudomonadota; class Gammaproteobacteria; order Vibrionales; family Vibrionaceae; genus Vibrio; species Vibrio rubrogenes. The sequence goes on along the minus strand of NZ_JCARSY010000016.1, from coordinate 89,007 downwards.
TAGTATTGAGGTCGAAGTCCATCGGAAATCAATCAAGAACATTCATTTAAGTGTATTACCTCCGAATGGGCATGTCCGTTTATCTGTGCCACAGAATACGAGTGAGCATGCTATCCGTTTGGCGATCATTCATAAATTGGGGTGGATTCATCAGCAGCAAGCTGACTTTGCAGCACAGCCTCGCCAGACCACACGAGAGATGATAAGTGGTGAAAGCCATTATGTGTGGGGACGCCAATACCGGCTTGATGTTGTTGTCAGTTCAGTCAAGCACGCTGTTAAGGTGAAAAATACAGAATGGTTAGAACTGAAAGTGACACCCAATACGACAACGGATAATCGGGTTAAATTGCTCAATCATTTTTATCGTCATGAAGTTCATCAAGCGCTCGAAAATTTGCTCCCTTTTTGGACGCAAAAAACAGGCATCAGTGTGAGTGCGATTGGTGTGAAGAAAATGAAGACCAAATGGGGCAGTTGTAACATTCAAGCGAAACGACTGTGGTTGAATTCAGAACTCGCTAAAAAACCACCTGAATGTTTGGAATACATATTGGTTCACGAGATGGTTCATTTACTCGAACGTCATCATAATGAGCGCTTTAAGCATCTGATGGATCAATTTATGCCTAACTGGCGAGAGCGGCGTAGTTTGCTTAATAGTTTGCCTTTGGCGTATGAGGATTGGCGTTATTGATTCTGTATTGTTTATTAATGAAGAGAACTAACCAGTAATTTGTCATGGGACACCCGCAATGAATGACCAAGAGATTACCGATAAGGCAATTGCTGAAGCTAAAAAAATCAAAAAGGCTCTGGCTAAGAAAATGGTTGATCATTTGCCTCAGGAAGAATCTGCAGTCTCTGTTTTTATGGCAGGTTCTCCCGGGGCAGGAAAAACTGAAACAGCACGTAATATTTTGAGGATGTTTAAAACTCAAAGTGGTATGTCGCTAGTCCATATCGAAAATGATGAGCTTCGTAAAGAGTTCGAGGATTATCATGGAGAGAATTCATCGTTGTTCCAAAGACCTGCTACTCTTCTGGTAGAGGCGATTCATGATCGTGCTTTAAAAAAGGATGTAAGTTTTATCTTAGATTCAACATTGTCTAGCTTTGAAAAAGCAAAAGACAATATCGAACGTTCTTTAAAGCGTGGACGTTATGTACAAATTATCTTTGTATATCAGGAGCCAGAACAAGCATGGCGCTTGGTGAAAGCACGAGAAAGAGTTGAAGGGCGAAGAGTTCCTGAAGATGTGTTTGTGACTCAGTTTATGCAATCGCAACAAGTCGTTAGTGAATTAAAGAAAATATTTGGTTCTGACATTGATATTATGTTCATTGAGAAAAATATTGACGGCAAGAACGAAAGACCTCATTTTAATGTGACTGACATTGACGCATTGTTACGCAAAAAGTACAATCGCCAATCTCTCGAAACCATCGTCGGATTAAGACAATCATAAGATAAGGAGGAAAGGATGATCGGTACTAAACGTGAAAAGGTTAAATCCACACCTTTCTCTGATTTTATTCGTCATGCTTCATCAAGCGAGAAACGTAAACTCTTCGATAAAGTGGTAAGAGAAACGATTAAAGAACAGCAAGAAATGATCGCAAAAGCTGATCAGCGTGTTTGTCGTTAGAATAAAACGTAATTTTATCAAGGCCGCTATTAAGCGGCTTTGTTGTTTCTGGATTTTAAAAAATTCATAGATATCATCACCTTGAACTAACCCAATAGCGAAAGGTGATGATATGCAAGACTACTATACGTTTGATTCGATTGAAAGACGTCATGGCTGTCGTTGCCCCGACTAAAACGGACAGTTTAAATCGCCACTTTAAGCGCTCGATACCCTCTCAGTGACATCATTTTCAATCCGCTGTGTAAATGATAGATTCTGCGAGCTTAACAAGTACCGTTGCTGCATTCGGGCGGCTGTTCATCCGTTTACCGAAGATATTCAGTGGCTAGCCCTCATTGTCCCAAGTATCTAGACCCAAGCACCTCAGTCCAATTTGAGTTGATCACTACAATTTGAGTTGATCACGACAAAGCAATTAGGGTGCTATCCTCCCGCGACAAACTCGTTCCGTCATCTCCCGTAATTTGTCCACTTCACTTTGTAAATACGTCAGCTCTTCGGCGGTGATTTCGTAATGTTCGGAATAGCGGGCATCGATGTAGGCGCGTTTGAGGCGCTGGAAGCTGCGACGGTGGAACTTGTTTTCCATCGGGAATAGCTCGGCAAAGGCCGGGTCTTGCTGGGCGCACATCGAGCGCAGGCTTTCAATATTGTGGGTTTTGGGCAGATAGTTGGTACACACCAATAGGGTGCAAGCAAAAAAACGTTCGGTGGCTTGGTGAAGCATGAATGCTGAGAGATTCAAGTCTTTGTTCTCGAACATAATTTTGAAATATTTTTCATGTTGTTCAGCACTTTCAAACCAGTGGCTAAAGTGTTTACTGGCAATTGCCACTCGCTCTGCTTCACTTAAATTCCCCGGCATGGGCAGTTCCCGCTTATCGGCGCTGAACAGTTCAATGCCCTGTTCCCGAATATCTTTAAAGAAGTAGTGACCTTGCTGGAGTTGCTGATGGACTTCATTGAGCGTGTGGACGATCAAGCCGAGCGGGGCGGAGTTAACCCGACGCGCGATCTGCTCTTCGGCACTGTGCCACACCGCGTACTCTTCGACCAATGACGAGCGGTTGACGATCACCAGAATATCGTAATCGCTGATATAACCGTTGGGGCGGTCACTGACCCATGTGCCTTTGGCATGGCTGCCAAACAGGATAATTTTGAGGATCCGAAACTCAGCTTTACTGCCGTTTTTGTTGCGTAAGAAATCATCCAGCGTATCGCGTAATACGGTGGTGATGGTATGAAGTTCTTGTTGCTTCCGCTCCGGGAGGTGGTCGAGTGCTGTTTTCATCGCGGTTATCCTACTATGAGCCGGGGGGAAAACAAACCGTTACCGCATCGGGCAGCGTTGTTTTTGTTGATGATTTGCGGTTTTGTCATGGTGATCCCCGGCTGTGATTCAATGCTGGTATCGTGATCGATTTTGGTGTTGGTGGCGATATACGCAAGGGCACTTTGCGACACAATTCAGGAAAAATCATACTTTTCTAATGCTTGTGGGGATAGATTGCGCTTAGCAACTGGGCAATCAGTTATTGCGCCAGTACCACTGACGGAGCGCTGTCACCTTTGGCATTTACGTGGAATGGATTATCATCACTAAGAGGGGTCAGCATGACATGCTGACCCCTCTTTCTGCTTTCTTCTTTCTGTTTTTTCGGTCAAATGTCCGAAGCCGGAATATGGCTTATTCTACCGTGACATCACAGACCATGTGCCATGCTTGCGGCAGCACTTTTTTACCTGAGCAGACCTCGATGGTGTGGCGCGATTCAATCTCTTGTGAGGAACGGCCAATCATCAGCTCAAACTCACCCCCTTCAACGACCCGTTGGTTGGAAGCATCGGTAAAATTCAGCATATCCACCGGCAAATGGAAGGTGACGGTTTTCTGCTCTCCGGCTTTCAGGAAAACCTTTTTAAAACCTTTCAGCTCCTTCACCGGACGAACAACGGAACAGACTTTATCCCGCACGTATAATTGCACAACTTCCGCACCGTCACGCTCACCGCTATTGGTAATCGTGACCGACAGCGCGACCGACTCATCAAAATCATATTCAGTTTTGGCAAGTGTCGCATTGCTGTAATCGAAGTGGGTATAACTGAGCCCAAAGCCGAAGTTGAACTGAGAACCAAAGTGGAATGCGATCGGGGTGCCTGAGCTTTTCAGTTTATGGTTGTAGAAGTAGGGCACTGCACCGATATTTTTCGGGATCGACACCGTCAGGCGGCCGCTTGGGTTGATCACGCCCGTCAGCATATCTGCGATGGCGTCGGCACCGCCTTGTCCCGGCTCCCAGCCGTAAACAATGGCAGCGGCTTCGTCTTCAGCACGTCCCAAATGATATGGCCGGCCACCAGTAACGAGGACGACGACGGGTTTACCGCGATCTAATGCCGCATCGAGCAGTTGTTGCTGGACGCCCGGCAGGTTGAGCGAATCTGCATCCGAGCCTTCACCGATAGTGCCGGTTTGGAACAAACCAGCCAGATCGCCGACACACACAACGGCGACATCTGCATCATCAATGATCGACACAGATGAGGCAATCGCGGATGTATCCAAACTGACGGGTGAGACTTTGTCTTGTGTCACCGCCATATCCACATCACCGGGGAATACCGGCGCACCGCTTTCACGTTTGGTGAGAATGTCACAGCCTTTTTGATAACCAACCAGAGAGACCCGTTCCGCCAACGCTTCTTTAATTGATTTTGCCACGCGCTCGGTGGCATTCACTCCGGCAAAAATGAGATGGACGGGGAAGCTATAGCCGGAAAGCAGCGCCAAAGGATCATCGGCCGTCGGCCCGATGAGCGCCACTTTGCTCTGTTTTGACAGGGGCAGATGACCATCGTTTTTCAGCAAGACAATCGATTCCGCCGCTGCTTGGTAAGCTAATTTTTCACTCACTTCATTATGCAATGCTTCAGTCGGAACCGGGGTGTAAGGGTTTTCAAATAAACCGAGTTCAAATTTGACTGACAAAACGCGTGCAACAATTTCATTAATTTTTGCTTCGGTAATCAAGCCGCGTTCAATGGCCTGAGTGAGGTAAATGGCACATGTGTCGTCCGGTAATTCAACATCAAGCCCGGCGTTAAAGGATTGTGCTGCCGCATCGACGCGATCTGTTGCAGTGGCATGGTGTTCGCTCAGCAACTCAACACCGCCGTAGTCAGCGACGACTAAACCATCAAAGCCCCATTGATGACGCAGTACCTCGGTCAGCAAGTATGTAGAACTATGACAGGGTTCACCGTCGATATCATGATAAGCCGGCATTACAGAGCCCGCTTTGCCGAGTTTTACTGCCATTTCAAATGGTAACAGGAACGTATCATTGAGTGTTTTAAAACCAATATTGACCGGCGCATGATTCCGCGCGCCTTCACTGGCAGAGTGACCGACATAGTGTTTCAGCGTGGCGATAAAGTCCCGATCTTTGCCTTGTAATCCTTTGACATAACTGGTGGCCATGATGCCGACAAGGTAAGGATCTTCGGCTAATGTCTCTTCGGTACGTCCCCAGCGGACATCGCGAGATACATCCAACACCGGTGATAACCCTTGTTTGGCACCGACAGCTCTTGCCTGACGGCTGATATCTTGCGCGACTTGTTCGATCAATTCCGGGTTCCAGGTGTGACCATAATTGATTGACGCGGGATATAGGGTCGCGTCTTTTACCATCAGACCGACGAGACATTCCTCATGGGCAATTGCAGGGATTCCTAACCGGGTTTCTTCGACCAGATATTTTTGTAGTTGATTGAGAGCTTTGACGCCAGTCCCGGCATCGACAATATGTGTGCCGAGAGGGCGGGTGATTTGCCCGAGACCATGCATGAGCTTTTCTTTGACGGAACGAGAAACAGCCTGATTCGAAAATTCCAGTTCACGTTCTTGGTGATCACCTTGTTCGTCGAGAATCAGCCATTGTGCGCCTAACTGCGCGATTTTTTCTTCGATTGTCATCTGTGACAGTAAGTCACGAACACGTTCAGACGTTGTGTAGCTCGCATCTTTGTAAATTGACATAAACAAGTTCCTATCATTGAAAACTCCATTGGAGACACCGTCCATTTTGACTCAGTCTTGCAGCGCTGCATTTATTCAAATTCACGATCAGGTTACGTTATTTTGTAAATGTGATTCAAATACAAAAACTGAAGGTACACGAAACATTGGTTGAGATAAGTCATCTGTGCCAAATCATTATTATATCAATCCATATGATATTTTGTTTATCATTTATGACTATCAGGAGATACCGTGTGTGGTTGATAATAGAGAAAAACCGTAATGAAACATAACTGTTTGTGTGCGTTTTTGTGATAAATAACACGCACTGCATGAGAAGCGCAGTAATATGTTTGTATCATTATTATCTCTTTTTTACTACAGCGATTACATTTGGATATTTTTTATATTCTGTATTATTTGTCTCATAATAATTAAAAATTTGGTTAAACATTATATCTTATCGGGGGTGGTTTGGGTGATATCAATCCATATATACACCATATCCCTTGCGCGGACTGAACAGCAATCCATGTTAATATTTGTATATCTGGTGTTGTTATTTAATTGATTTATAATCAATTAATTAGAGTGACTATTATCTTGTTTTATAAATATACTGTACGGCAAAGTAGAAGGGCGCGAATCTACACGATGTTTTGAATGTTAATTTTTACATATCCGTTTCTTGCTAATGTCGTTGATAAATTAATTTAAAAAATAATGGAACAGTAACTTTTTGATACATCAGTTTAGAAATGAAAATTACATTATTGTTAGTTACATTTTGGCATTTTTTAATTGATAGAATTGGTTTGTTTTTGTGATTATTTTGCGGATATGTTCATTGTATAAATGTCAAAATTTGACCTGATGCGCAAATAAGCGAATATCCATATTGCTATGCTTTCCGGAGTTTTAATTATTGTTGTGATGTTTATGTCTGGCTTGATTTGATGACGGAACGTTGATTGAGGATAAATAATGAAAGTGAAATTAAATACGGCATTGAGCTTTATCGGGTGTGCCTTGTTTTCACACTCAGCGATGAGTGCGGACTGGCAACTGGTCTGGCAGGATGAATTTACCAATAGTATTGGTCCCGATTGGGTATTTGAGACCGGTAATGGCAGCAACGGCTGGGGGAATCAGGAGTTGCAATATTACCAACGACAAAATGCCACGGTTGAACAAGGGAATTTGGTGATTACCGCCAAACGTGAAGATGTCAATGGTTTCCGCTATACATCATCGCGGATGAAAACGCAGGGCTTGGCATCATTCCGTTATGGTCGTGTCGAAGCCCGTATTCGTTTACCGAATGGCAGCGGTCTGTGGCCTGCATTCTGGATGCTGGGCAGCAACATCGATAGTGTTGGCTGGCCGAGCTGTGGCGAACTGGACATTATGGAACACATCAATACGGAGAGCCAAATCTACGGCACTGCGCACTGGGAAGAAAATGGTCATGCGAGCTACTCCAGCCCGAGTTATAACCTCGATGCAAGCCAATACCACAATTACGCGATTGAGTGGGATGAAAATGAAATTCGCTGGTATGTCGATGGCAATATGTATCATGTGATGAGCATTGCCAATAATGCCGGTGGCACCGAAGAGTTACACAATGATTTCTTCTTACTACTGAATATGGCGGTTGGCGGTCAGTGGCCCGGATTCAATATTGATGAAAGCAAACTCCCCGCGAAGATGTATGTCGATTATGTTCGGGTTTACCGCGATGCCGATCGCCCCTCCGATGAGCCGTCAAACGATTTCCCAAAACAGATTGAAGCTGAAGATTATACCAATATGAAAGGGGTCGGAACCGGGCCGAGTAACGATGTCGGCGGTGGTGACAGTGTTGGTTGGATCGACACCGGTGACTGGATGTCCTACGGCAATATCAAAATTCCGACCTCAGGCAACTATCGTATTGACTACCGTGTTTCGAGCTTAAACGGTGGCGGGCGCTTGTCGTTGGATCACTCATCTGGCTCAACCGTTTTAGGCTATTTGGACATTGGTGCTACCGGTGGCTGGGACAAGTGGACGACCTTATCACATACCGTGCATATCAATGCCGGTACTTATGACTTTGGAATTTATGCACAACAGGGCGGCTTTAACTTGAACTGGTGGCGGATAACCAAGTTATAGCGCTGACTCATCAGGAATGAAATACCCCTTACAAGGCAGATGCAGTGGCCTGAGTAGCCGCGTGTTCACCGCAACCAATACGGCAACGGTTTGAGATCACGATGTTAATGGTATCCGGTACCGCATTTCACCATTGAATGCATCGAGTCGGGCACTGGATGTGTACAACAGTTATATAAAACAGTGATATGAACAGTAACGCCAATATTCTGATTTATTATTATCACAATAGTGTGAATCAGCAGTTCAGCTTAAGTCGCTAGGTTCTTTGTCCGGATCATATGTCTGTTCGGCAAATCCCCATTCATATCAATGAGTGGGGATTTTTACTGGGTCGGTGGAACGCTATCGCCGTTATCAATCAGGCTATGATCTATCAGGTTATCAAGAATAGAATTGACCGGATATCAGGGGCTCTCTGATGATGCCGGGTTTGCGTCAGGATCTTGTATTTGAAGGCATTCTGGCAAACGGCTATGCTTGAATCAGCACAATACCGGGGTAACGATGGCGACATACAATGACACGTGGTTATGAACTGGGTCTGGAACTCTATAGAGCAAATCACTATTCGAAAGCATTTGTGCTGTTTCAATCGCTGGCAGAAGATGGTGATGTACTGGCACAAGCGATATTAGCGCATATGTACCACAATGGTGAGGGCGTACGTCGGGATAATCAGACCGCCTCATACTGGTATCAGCAAGCGGCAGAGCGGGGACATGCCATTTCCCAATACAATCTCGGCAATCAGTTCAGAGATGGCAACGGGGTTGAACAAAATTATCGCCTGGCGATGCAATGGTATCAAAAGGCCGCAGAACAAGGTCTGCCCGAAGCTCAGGTGGATATCGGTCGTCTCTACTATTATGGTCTCGGGGTTGCCAGAGATTATCAAAAAGCCTTTGCGTGGAATCAAAAAGCGGCTGCGTGTGGGTTAGCCGAAGCACAGGCAAATGTCGGTACCATGTACCGGTACGGACAGGGGGTTGCTCAGGATCTCGCGCTAGCCTATCAATGGTTACTGAAAGCGGCAGAGCAAGGCTCTCCGGTTGCCATGAGTCAAATCGGAACCATGAATCTGGAAGGTCAGGGAACTGAGCACAACGCACAACAAGCCCTGCAATGGCTGATGAAAGCTGCCCGTTCAGGGGTTGCCCAAGCCCAATATCAGGTTGGGGTCTGTTATCTGGAAGGGCATGTGGTGAAAAAATCGCCCCGGAAAGCTTTCTCATGGTTGCAAAAGGCCGCCTTTCAAGGAGATGGCTTGGCGCAGTATCATCTCGGGCTAATGTATATTCACGGTATGGCGGTACCGATCGATAAAGTGGTCGGGTACGCGTGGTGGATTCTGGCTGCACAATCTACTGAACAGGCACGGATCCAGTCCGCAAATCTGGCGCTCAGTCTGTCATTCTTTGATCGCGCGAAAGCCAAACTCAGAGCTAAAGAACTACAGAAATTGATCGATGAGGGCATTGAGACCTGAGCCGTCTCGGCCTGAACCACTGAGAGATGAAACGTAGCGCTCGGACCGTCGGGCGTGCAATAGACGAGTTCAGCCATTGAAGACTGAACTCAACCGATGGGTTTAATCTTGAGAAGGGTTAAATGGCGGGCGGATGCTTTTCAATCCAATGTCGGGCAATCGCTTCCCGCTTGGCGATCCAGACGTGATCGTGTGACTGGACATAGTCGAGAAATTTCTTCAATGCCATAAATCGGCTCGGTTTCCCCAGAATCCGACAATGCATGCCAATCGACATCATTTTGGGGCTGTCTTTACCTTCTTCATATAAACAATCGAAATGATCTTTCAGGTACCGGAAGAATTCATCCCCGTGACTGAAACCATAAGGGGAAGCAAAGCGCATATCATTGGTATCAAGGGTATAAGGAATCACCAGATGCGGCTCGGCTTTACCTGCAACGGGCATCCAGAATGGTAGATCGTCTCCGTAATAATCAGAGTCATAGAGCAAACTGTCCTGCTCTGCCACTAACTGACGCGTGTTCGGGGAGTCGCGTCCGGTGTACCAGCCAATCGGGCGTTTACCGGTCAGGTTTTCAATGATATCCAGTGCTGCTTGCATATGCTGCCGTTCCTGATCGATAGGCATATTTTGATAATGAATCCATTTCAGGCCATGACAGACAATCTCATGGTCCGCCTCGATAATCGCCTGGGTCACTTCCGGGTTGCGCTGGAGTGCGGTCGCAATGCCGAAAATGGTCAATGGCAGTTCACGGCGGCGAAACTCATTCAGAATCCGCCAGACACCGACCCGGGAGCCATATTCATACAGGGATTCCATACTCAGATGACGTCCGGGATAAGGCTCGGCACCAAATATTTCAGAGAGAAATGTCTCGGCATGGTCGTCCCCATGCAGGACACAGTTTTCCCCGCCTTCTTCGTAATTCAAGACAAACTGCAATGCGATACGCGCCTCTCCCGGCCATTGGGCATTCGGCACTGTACGGCCATAGCCGATATAATCGCGGGGATTGTTCTCTTCCATGGGTAATTCCTTCCTTCGTTATCATTACTTTGCTGTTCCGGCAAAAATCTGCTGGAAATCAATGACGGTGGTTTGATCGTGTTCGAGCCTCAAAGAGGCTCGGATATGATGAAGATGGTGTGTCATCCACTGTCGAGCCGCAGGTGTATCTTGCCGGTTGAGCAGCGCAACCAGCTCGGCATGATCGCCACAGTCACAACTGACGCTGTGGTGTGAGCCGAATGCGGCGATTACCAGTGAAGAGCGGTAACAGAGTTGTTCAATAAAATCAGCCAGCACCGAGTTGCCCGCCAGTTTAGCCAGTTCGTAGTGAAAACGAGCCGTGAGCTGAATTGAATCGGAGAGATGACCATGTCGTTCGGCTTCTTTTTCTTCACGGATCATCTGAGTAAACCGCTCAGACTGCTGAGCATCCCAGTGCTGTTGTAGCTCGGGAATCAACAAAGGTTCGAGCAGGATACGGCTGCTTAATACTTCTTCTGCTTCTTGTCGGGTGGGGCGATTCACATGCGCCCCTTTATTCGGTTCAATCACCACAAACCGTTCCAACGCCAAACGTTGTAGCACTTTGCGGATACCGGTCCGGCTGACCCCAAATGCTTCAGAGAGCCGATCCTCCGGCAGGCGGACGCCCGGTGCTAGTTGATGCTCGACAATGGCTTTGAGCATTTTCTGATAAATTTTTTCATCATTCGACATCGCTGTTTCTCGTTATATGATTTAGATTCTTTGATCGACGCATTTTGTATACAGTTTATGCCGGTAATCTGTATACAAGCAATATATATACCACGGAAACCCGTAACGGTTCAGGATGTTTTGCTTCCGTGAGATCAGGACGGTGATTGGCTGTGTCGCTCATCTCAATTGTCGCATCAGTGCACCATGAGGCTGCAAGATTGCATAGAGTCAGTGCAATTCTGATGGATGATTTGATCACTAATCCACCTACCATACGGTTTTGTCATGATATTTCAGATTGGTACGTAAATTGTGTTTATTATTGTATACAATCTTGACATGAAGAGTCGATGATGAAAACCACACTACTACCAACCAGCCCACGGTGTTTATGTTCGGCATGGCGATGATTCGCAAAGTGATCGACTGGTCAGGAGCTGCGATTTATGTGGCGATGTTTGCGCTGTGTCTGTACCTGATGGAGTCGGAGCGTGCACGTGTCGGCAGCTTAAAGCTGGCGAAACAAAAGTCTTAAAGAGAGCATCATTGCTTTAGGGTGTAAAACTTCCGGTTCGTCTTTGGTTGAGCAAAGGCGAACCGACGGCCATCACATCGTGCCAATAAAATGTATCAAGCCATACCACCACGTTACCTAACCAAATCACCAATCGGTAGTCATCTTTCTATTGATTGTTTTGTATCCTGTATTTCGATGTTAACATAATGAAACTGTATTCATATTGATGGTGTGAAAAGTAAGTGGATATCTGTTCATTTAATTTAGACAACTTTAATTATAATATTGAAAGTAATTTAGAGGCGATGGGATTGCCAAGCCCTAAAACCGCTTTTGGATCGATAACGACAACGGCTGGTATTATTGGGGCTATTGACACAGCACTATCAGCAAAAGCCTCGGATGTCCCATTGACGGCAATCGCACGTTCTGGGTTAAAATCAAAACAGATTCTCGGGATTTCTGCCGCCTTCTACGCCGGAGCTATTATTGGTTCTGCACTCATGGCATCAAAGAGAGCGACACGTTGTAGCGCGGATGAGCTGAAGAAGGCATTTCGCGAGTTCGGGTTACCAAGCTGGGCCGCTGATGATGCACTGCGACATAATGACAATATATTGAGGCAGAACTGATGAGTGAATTTATCAAAGACAAATTAAAGTTGATTTTCGTTTCTGTCGTGCTCGCCGCATGTGCTTACTTTATTATGACATCACTGAATATGCTGTTGGGTGACAAAATATTGTGGTTATTGACGATCATAGTTGTATATTGGGTTGGATGGCGTTTAGTGCGGCTCTGGAAAATGTACAAATCAAAGCAAAGCTGATGTTCTAGTATGTTGGCAGATTCCTCTAGTTTAGACTGATTCGATTTTCAGGAGGGAGGTTATAGCTTCCTACCTGACATAGTAGACGATTATATTCGTTACGTGTTGCTACACTATGGTTTGTTATGCCAGTATCATAGTGATTGGTGGCATAATAAACCCAACGCACTACTTTCTCAGGGTAATGTGTTCTTATTACTTCCATTTTCCCTTCTCCTTCTTGTTGTGTCCCGCTGCACCGTATTGGTTCATTGGCTGCCTAAGAATGGCCCAATAATGTGCTTTGATTGCTCCCTATATTGATGTTTGTGATTCAATTTTAAATAAAATCAATAAGATAAATTGTTAGAATTAATATGGCACAATCGTTGCAGAATTTGATTTGATTGTTTCAATCGTTTCATGACAAGATAAGGGACTCAAATGAAATTACTTCGATTGTTTGTTATAGCAGTGGCTTCGGTCATGTTAATGGGATACACGCTGACAGCGTCAGCCGATCAACTGGACACCATCCATCAACGTGGGGTGTTAAAGGTAGCGGTGCCACAGGACTTTCCGCCGTTTGGTTCTGTCGGAACCGACATGCAGCCGCAGGGATACGATATTGATATGGCGGCCTACATTGCCAAGCAGATGAAGGTCAAACTGGAATTGGTGCCGGTCACCAGTGCCAACCGAATTCCGTATCTGCAAACGCAAAAAGTCGACTTGGTGATTTCAAGTATGGGTAAAAATCCGCAGCGTGAAAAAGCCATCGACTTCAGTGAAGCGTATGCACCGTTTTATCTGGGCGTATTCGGTATTGCCGACGAGCAAGTGACTTCAGCGGATGATTTAGCGAATAAAACAGTCGGCGTGACGCGCGGTTCAGTGGAAGACCTTGAGTTAAGCAAACTGGCTCCGGTATCGGCAACGATCAAACGGTTTGAAGACAACAATGCCACGCTGTCAGCGTTTTTATCCGGGCAGATCAGTCTGATTGCGACCGGTAATCTGGTGGTGACTGAGATTGCGACGCGCTATCCGAATAAAGCACCACAGACCAAGTTTTTGCTGAAAAATTCCCCATGCTATGTCGGTGTGATGAAAGGTGAGAGCGCGTTGGTCAGCGAAGTGAACCGGTTGATCGAACAGGCAAAAGCCGACGGTGTATTGGAGCAGTTTTCACAAAAATGGCTCAAGGCACCGTTTCCGAAAGATTTAGGCGCTTAACCTCTGGGAGAACAGCATGAGTTATCAGCTAGACTATGCCGGACTCGCGCCATACCTGCCACAGTTTGTGGCAGGTGTCTGGACGACTGTGCAATTGACGGTGATTTCTACCGTGGCTGGGCTGGTGGTCGGCACACTGTGCGCGGCAGGGCGAACCGGACGCCAAGCCGGGTTACGCTTGCTGTGTGCCAGTTACATTGAAGTGACTCGCAACACCCCGTTTATTGTGCAGCTCTTTTTCATTTTCTTCGGTTTACCGGCACTCGGTCTCAAGCTTACCGCATGGGAGGCCGGTGTGATTGCCATGGTGTTCAATTTGGGTGCATACAGTGCGGAGATTATCCGGGCAGGGATTGATGCGGTGCCACAAGGGCAATGGGAAGCCGGCAAAACGCTGGGGCTGACCCGACGTCAAATCTTCATCCACATTGTTTTGCCACCGGCATACCAGCGGGTTTATCCGGCATTGGTGAGTCAGTGCATTATTGTGATGCTCGGTTCGGCGGTGGTATCGCAGATTTCGGTCGAAGACCTGACGTTTGCGGCAAACTTTGTGCAATCGCGTAGTTTTCTGAGCTTTGAATCTTACACATTAACCGCAGTGATTTATCTGGTGCTGGCGATTTTGATGCGCCAAGGATTCGCTTATCTTCGCCACCTTGCATTTAAAAACCCATCGTTATAGGAGAGATTCAGGATGATGCAGTTTACCGATTGGGATATCTTCCGTAACCTCCTGCTGGCTGCCCGCTGGACAGTACTATTGTCCGTGTATGCCTTTATCGGCGGTGGTTTGGTCGGGTTGGCGCTGACTTTATTGCGCAGTACACGCAATCCGTTGTTTACCCGCCTGATTCAGCTCTATGTCGAACTGTTTCAGGGCACACCGTTATTGATGCAGCTCTTTTTGGCCTTTTTTGGCTTGTCGCTGCTCGGTATCGAAGTCAGTGCATGGCCGGCAGCGATTCTGGCGTTAACGCTATTCAGTAGTGCGTATTTCCATGATATCTGGCGGGGATGTATTGAATCCTTACCTAAAGGTCAGTGGGAAGCCTGTCGTACGTTGGGTCTGACTTACCTGCAAACGATGCGGCACGTCATTTTTCCGCAGGCAATGCGCATTGCCATTGCACCGACGGTTGGTTTTTCAGTGCAAATTGTCAAAGGTACGGCCTTGGCATCGATCATTGGCTTTGTCGAACTGACCAAAGCTGGAACCATGCTCAACAATGCGACGTTTCAACCGTTTAAAGTGTTTGCCATGGTCGCGCTGCTCTATTTTGCGATCTGTTTTCCTTTATCGATGTTCGCCCGTTATCTCGAATCACGGAAGGTGTGAGGTTAGCGGGGTGGAAAGACCAAGATCTGGTCATCAAACCAGGCAACAAGAAAAACTGAAAATAAGACGACTCATTCACAGCTCGGAGGCGAAGTATTATGTCACTTATCAGTATTGATCAGGTTCATAAGTTTTATGGTGAAAACCATGTATTGAAAGGGGTAGACCTGAAAATTCAAGCCGGAGAAGTGATCTCGATTATCGGCCGGAGCGGTTCAGGAAAAAGCACTTTGCTGCGGTGTATTAACGGACTGGAAACCTATCAGGAAGGGGCGATCGTGGTCGATCAGCAGGCCGTAGAAAATGATGAATATAAACTGCGCTTATTGAGTCAGAGTGTCGGCATGGTTTTTCAGAGCTTCAATCTGTTTCCGCATAAAACGGTCGGTGAAAATGTCATGCTGGCACCGAAGCTGGTGCAGAGAAAATCCACCGCAGCCTGTCAGCAGATTGCGCGTGAACTTTTGGAAAAAGTCGGACTGGGCGATAAATTCGACGCCTATCCGGGCAATCTTTCCGGCGGGCAGCAGCAGCGTGTGGCGATTGCGCGCTCACTGGCGATGTCTCCGAAAGTGTTATTATGTGATGAAATTACCTCGGCATTGGATCCGGAACTGGTCGGTGAAGTGCTGAAAGTGCTTGAACAGTTGAAAGCGGAAGGAATGACACTGATTCTGGTGACGCATGAAATGAATTTTGCCCGGGATGTCGGGGATCGGGTCGTGTTTATGAATGAAGGAAAAGTGTGGGAAACCGGGCCGAGTGAGGCCGTGTTTGCCAACCCGCAAACTGCGGAGCTGAGAAGTTTTCTCTCTGCGGTACTGTAACGGAACGCTTCTAGGTTAACCCTTGAAGAACTGACTGACCGTCGTATAACAGAGCGTCAGCATTCACACGTATTGTCCGACAGGAGATAAAACCAGCGATGAACGACCAAACTCATGATGTCAGTAAACCGGCGCATCAGTCATCGGCAAGCTGTCCGCTCAGTGAACGAATCACTCAGCATTATGCCAGCTTGACGGACAATAACCGGCGTTTGGCGGATTACTTGCAACTCAATCCGGAAAAGGTGTTGATGCTGTCAACCAGTGAAATAGCAGAAGCGTGTCAGGTCTCGAAAGCCAGTGTCAGCCGTTTTATTCGTAAACTCGGCTATGAAGACCACCTTGCATTACGTCAAGAGCTGATGACGGAGCGGGATAATGGTCAGCCGGTGATGATGACGACACTGGATGATTCCGAATTCAATCATGAACTGCGGGCACTGGAAAAACTCTGGGAACAACTGACCCGGCAGGATCATCAGCCATTAATTGAGAAACTGGCAACGGCGAAACGGGTCAAAATCATCGGCTACCGCAACAGTTACCCGCTGGCGATGCATTTTCGTCAGCAGTTAATGCAATGCCGGACTCATGTTGAACTGTTGCCGCTGCCCGGTCAGACGATCGGTGAAGATCTGGCATCCATTGATGAGGATGATTTTACGATTGTGATCGGCATCCGCCGTCGTGTGGCAAACTTTGAGAAAATGATGGCTTTTCTGGCATCGCGCGATAGCTTGCTGATTACCGATCAGTCCGGACAGAAGTACGCGCAGCAAGCCACGCATTACTTTATCTGTTATATGAATAATGAGCTGCCGTTAGACAGCTATGCGGTTCCGATGAGTTTGATTTCGCATCTGGTCAATCAAACGTTTTTACATTTAAAAAGCAAATCGACGCAGGTCAGTCGAAAAATCAGTATGAACTATGCTCAGCTCAGCGAGCTAGAGTAAGTCGGTCATGCAAGACGATAAACACAATCACAACATAAGCATGGGTATAAACAAGAATGGGTATCATCAATAAATTAAAAAAAGAGTGGTTTCTGGTTGGTATGGTGGTCGCGATTGCGCTGGCGACCGTTTCTGAGCAGGTCGGTCGTTCCGGTGGCTTGATTCATCTCGATAAACTGACCGGGATCGGGGTCGCGATTGTGTTCTTCTTACACGGGCTGGGGCTGTCTCCGCAAAAGATTAAAGCCGGAGTGAGTAACTGGAAACTGCACATCTATATTCAGTTGGCGACTTATCTGTTTTATCCGTTACTGTGGTTGATTTTAGGCAATGGCATGTTGGCATTTATGCCGACAGCGCTCGCCTTTGGCTTCTGTTATCTGTTTGTGCTGCCCAGCACGATTTCTTCCTCAGTGGCGATGACCAGTGTCGGCAAAGGCAATGTACCCGGAGCAATTTTTAATGCATCCCTTTCCAGTATCCTCGGTGTGTTTCTCACCCCGTTGTTGATTCAGTTTTTTATGGGGATGACCGGGGTGCAATTGGATCTGATGAGCTCGGTGATCTCCATCGCCAAACTGTTGTTAATCCCGATGATTGCCGGGCAACTTGCCAGACCGTTATTAATCAATTTTATTGAACGACATAAGTCTGTGGTCAACAAAGTCGATAAGTACGTTATTCTACTGATTGTCTATAATGCGTTTTGTGACTCGGTTGCAAATGGCATCTGGCATAACTTCTCGGTCGGGATGCTTGCCACCGCGATTGGCATTTGTTGCATCGTGCTGTTGGTGATGGTTCATGCGATTCAGTGGGGCGCGCAGCGCTGTCAGTTTTCACGGCCAGATGAAGTCGCTGCGGTGTTTTGCGGGACCAAGAAAACCTTGGCGGCAGGGGTGCCGATGGCGACGGCCATTTTCGGCACCGACCCGAATCTGGGCATGATTTTGCTACCGATTATGCTTTATCACCCGATTCAGATTTTCTACTGTGCAATTCTTGCGAATCGGTATGCCAAACGTGATCAGCCGGCCAGTGAGGCGGCTGCGAACTCGTAAGCGGAGAGACAGATATGGGACAACATCAGGTCAGAGACCAACGTATTTACTGTCAGCAGGGGCCGGATTATCTTGCGGCAACCGATGATGGGGCGTTATCCGGTCTGAGCTTTGTGTTTAAAGATTTATTTGATGTCGCAGGCTATAACACCGGTGCCGGTAATCCCGCATGGCTAGAGAGCCATGCCTCGGCAAATGCGACCTCACCGATTATCGAAACTTTACTCAGTGCCGGGGCAACCTGCCGTGGCCGGGTTCAGACCGACGAGCTGGCTTACAGTCTGAACGGGCAAAACATCCATTACGGCACACCTGAAAATCCGGCTGCCCCCGGCTGTATTCCCGGCGGTTCATCCAGTGGCAGTGCCGTCGCCGTCGCTCAGGGAGATGTCGATTTCTCTATCGGGACTGACACCGGTGGTTCGGTGCGGATTCCTGCCAGTTATTGCGGTTTATTCGGCTTACGGCCGACGTTGGGGAAATTTGACCTCACCCACTGCTTTGAACTCGCTAAAAGCTTTGATACCGCAGGTATTTTTGCCCGGGAACTGTCGGTTTTGACGTCGGTTTATGGTGAACTATCTACAGAAACTGTGCCGGATGCGGTCGATCCGATTCCGACGCTTTATCTCGACCGTTTTATGGCGCAGCATCTGAGTGAAGATCGTTATCAGCGGGTGCATGACCGTTGCCGCTGGGCCGGAATTGCGCTTGAAGAGAAAGATTTTATCACGCAGTCCGAGTGGACACTGGATGGACTGAGCCTGCTGTTTCGCAGTATTCAGGGCTATGAAATTATTCAGAAACATGGCCGCTGGCTGACGGAACATGAGCACTCGCTCGACCCTGCCATTTTGGAACGGGTCAAATGGGCGAGAACCGTTGCTGATACCACTTACCAACAAGGAAAACTTCGCCAGAAAGCATTCCGCACATGGTTATACGCCCAGCTTGATGAACACGGCGGTGTCTGGCTGTTACCGACCACACCTGCCGGGCCACCGTCACTGGATATTTCACCACAAGCCATGGCCGATTACCGGACTGAGCTGATGGGTTTGACCGCAATTGCCGGCTTGGCCGGATTCCCTCAGTTACATTTACCGTTTCAGGGAATGACTGACGGCCCGTGTGGGATGTCGCTGCTGGGGCTGCCCAATGAAGAAGGTCGATTACTGGCAATTGCCGCAAGACTGATGGCCGGAGAGGACAGTCAATGAAATATCAGACAGCATTTACCGCCCCCCATTACCGGGCAGCACAAGTCGGACAAAACATTCTCGATGAGGGCGGCACCGCCAGTGAAGCGATGGTTGCAGCGGCAGCGATGGTGACGGTGCAGTATCCGCACATGAATAGTATTGGCGGAGACAGCTTCTGGTTAATTTGCCATCCGGGACAACAACCGATTGCCATTGACGGTTGTGGCGCAGCTGCATTGCATCTCGATCCGGCTGCATATCGTGCGCAAGGTGATGCATTATCGGCGAGCGGTGGCAGCGCAGCGATCACCATGGCCGGAACGATTGCCGGCTGGCAGCAGGCCTTAACACTCAATCACCGCCGACATTCGTTGCAGCAACTGTTGCAACCGGCAATTACGGCCGCCCGGGAAGGAATTGAGGTCACTCAGAGTCTGGTCAATGCGAGTGAAAAAACAGTGGCGATGCTGGCGGATATTCCGTCATTTGCTCAACACTATTTACCGGACGGCAAGACCCTTGAGATCGGGCAGATTCTGCGAAATCCGACACTGGCGACTACTTTTGAGCGGCTCGCAACCGCAGGTCTGGATGATTTTTATCGGGGAGAAATTGCCAGGCAAGCCGCGGCTGATCTGGCGGCATTAGGCAGCCCGCTAACCCTTGACGATTTCCACCACCATCAGGCCCGGGTCATGGCGCCGTTATCGGTGCAGACCGGTAAAGGAAAGCTGTATAACTTCGGTGCCCCGACGCAAGGGGTCGCTTCACTGCTGATTCTGTCGATTTATGACCGACTGGCTGCTCAGGCTGACGGTGAGATTGACCACATCCATTTGCTGGTTGAAGCGACTAAACAGGCATTTATTCTGCGCGATCAATACGTGACCGATGAAGCGGATCTCTCTGTATCGTTGCAGCAATTATTGACTGAGCAGAGCATTGACGCGTGTGCGGCACGTATTTCGCCGGTGCAGGCTCAACCATGGCCGCATATCGCCAAACCCGGAGATACGGTGTGGATGGGGGCGACCGACCAGTACGGCACCATGGTCAGCTTTATTCAGAGTGTGTACTGGGAGTTCGGCAGCGGGGCGGTCTTGCCGAATTTAGGATTTGTCTGGAACAACCGGGCGAAAAGCTTTTCGCTTGATAGCACGCATCACAATGTGCTGAAACCGGGCAAAAAACCATTCCACACTTTAAACCCGGCTTATGCCGAGCTGAACGATGGTCAACGGATCGTGTACGGCACCATGGGCGGGGAAGGACAGCCGCAGACACAAGCTTGTCTGTTCAGCCGTTACGTCTATCAGGGTTATGCGCTGGATGAAGCCATTGCCATGCCGCGCTGGTTGCTGGGGCGCACTTGGGGTGACGATACCCACCAGCTGCGGCTGGAGCAGAGTTTATATCTGGCGTATCAGGATACATTACGTGAGCGCGGCCATCATATTACGCAAGTGAAAGATCAAAATGAATTGATGGGCCATGCCGGCGCAATCACGTTAGATCAAGGCGGTCAAGCCACTCCGGCAACGGATCCGCGCAGTGATGGTGATGCCTTGACCGGTCCGTTTTAAACCGACGATTTGAATCAGATTTTATGGAGAGATGTATGGAAACCAATCCACTATTTGAAACCCTCAATCCACCACAGCGGATGCTGATGGGGCCGGGGCCGATTAACGCTTATCCCCGGGTGCATCAGGCGATTTCGTCGGCTTTGATCGGGCAGTACGATCCGGTCATGACCGGCTATATGAATCAGGTCCAAAGCCTTTATCGCAATGTATTCGAGACGCAGAATCAGCAGACATTTCTTGTTGATGGTACCGCGCGGGCCGGTATTGAGGCCGTACTGGTATCGGTGTTGCAGCCGGGGGACAAAGTGTTGATTCCGGTGATTGGCCGGTTCGGCCATCTGTTGTGTGAAATCGCTCACCGGGTTGGTGCTACGGTACAGACGATTGATATTGAATGGGGCGAGGTGTGCCCGCCTGAGAAAGTTGAAGCCGCGATTCGTGAGTTCCAACCGAAAATGCTGGCCACCGTGCAAGGCGATACCTCAACCACCATGAACCAGCCGCTGGCGGAGATCGGGGAAGTTTGTCAGCGTTACGGGGTGCTGTTTTACTGCGATGCAACCGCATCGATTGCCGGGAACGAGCTCAAAGTCGATGCGTGGCATCTTGATGCCGTTTCTGCCGGACTGCAAAAATGTCTCGGTGGCCCGTCGGGCAGCGCACCGGTGACTCTCAGTGAACGTTGCGTTGAGGTGATTAACCGGCGCAAACGGGTTGAAGCCGGCATTCGTACCGCAGCGCATCAGGATGGTGAGGATACCCCGATCCTATCTAACTATTTTGATTTAGCGATGGTGATGGACTACTGGGGGCCGGAGCGGCTCAACCATCACACGGAAGCGACCAGTATGCTCTACGCTGCGCGTGAATGTGCCCGGCTCTATCTGGAAGAGGGGGCAACGCAGGTCATTGCCCGTCACCAACAAGCCGGACAGGCGATGGCGGTTGGCCTTGAAGCGATGGGCTTAACGCTGTTCGGTAATCAACGATACAAAATGAACAATGTGGTCGGGGTTTATATTCCCGAGCAAGCAAATGGTGATCTCGTTCGCCAAGAACTGCTACATCGCTTCGGTATCGAAATCGGCACCTCATTCGGACCGCTTCACGGCAAAATCTGGCGGATTGGCACCATGGGGTATAACGCCCGTCAGGAGTGTGTCCTGATGACACTGGCAGCACTGGAATCGGTGTTACTGAAAGCCAGAGTACCCGTCGCCCCCGGTCAGGCAGTTGCTGCGGCAATGGATGTCTTCGGTGCCTGATTCGGACCATCGTCAAAGCAAGGAAAAGTCACAAAATATGAGGCAATCAGAAGGAGCGCTTATGCAGGCAGCACACCGGGCCACACAGGTGATGGAAAGAATTCAGATATTGGCCTCATTCAGCGCAATGCCAAACGGCATTCTACGGGCTTATCTGACTGAAGAGCATCGTCAAGCACATCAGCAACTGGCGCAGTGGATGACGCAGGCCGGGCTGGAGACCTGGCAGGATGAAGTCGGCAATCAGTGGGGCAGAAAAGTCTCGGCACATCCTGAAATGCCGACCCTGATTATTGGCTCACACAGTGATACCGTGGTCAACGCCGGCGGCTATGATGGCCCATTGGGGGTTTTACTGGCAATAGAAGCTTTAGATGCACTCAAAGGCGTTGATTTACCGTTTCATGTCGATGTGGTGGCATTTGCCGATGAAGAAGGCACCCGTTTTCAGACCACGCTGCTGGGTTCAAGCCCGGTGGCCGGCATGTGGAATCCGGCCTTGTTAGATCGCCAAGATAAAGATGGCGTCACGATTGGCGAAGCGATGAAGCGGTTCGGGCTTGATCCTGACAAAGTGGTTCAAGCTGCCCGCAAGCCGGAAGAGACGCTCGCCTATCTGGAAGTGCATATCGAACAAGGGCCGCTGCTGGAGAGTCTCGGTCTGCCCGTCGGTGTGGTGACTGCGATTGCCGGGGCAAAACGGTTTCTGATTGATGTGTCTGGTGTTGCCGGACATGCCGGTACCGTGCCGCTGCCGCTGCGTCATGATGCGTTATGTGGCACGGCGGAGATGATTGCCTGCATTGAAGCGTTTGCTACCGAGCATGAAATTGTCGCGACGGTTGGCAAGTGTGAGGTGCGCTCCGCAGCGGTCAATGTGATTCCCGGACAGGTGCAGTTTTCATTGGATATTCGCAGTCAGTCGCAAGACAAACTGGATTACTGTACACCATTACTGATGACACAATTAGCGGCGATTGCTGACCGGCGCGGTTTAGCGATGACTCATGAACAGATCTATCAGGCACAGGCCGTGCCATGTAGTGATCGGCTACAACAGGTCTGGGCAGATGTGGTCGAATCAGCGACCGGGGAAGATGTCTGTTATCTTGCCAGTGGTGCCGGTCATGATGCGATGGTGATGGCAAATATTGCCGAGATGGGCATGTTGTTTGTCCGCTGTGAAAAAGGCATCAGCCATAATCCGCGAGAAAATGTAGAGACTCAGGATGTGGCGGTGGCGCTGGACTGCTTGATCAACATGATCTGTGCTCTGTCACCATCCCGTGCCGGTACTGATTAACCACAAGCCAAGATCCTTCTTTGCCCGGACAGGAACACCGTCCGGGTATTTTTTGGCTGCTATCACTGTTTTTATGGACGTAAATGTTTCACCATCACTTTATTTTGATATCGAGATTTTGATATCGAGGCCGAGTGAAACTAGGGTGCCGACAAGGGTGGCGACCACCACCGATAACAGCGAACCGATCAAAACATATTCGGTGAGGTTGCGGCTGTCTGATTTGTTCAGTTCACCGAATCTGAATATGGATTTGGCGGTGAAGACAAAGCCGACCGCGGCATAACTTCCGACCAGCATAAATGTCAGGATCAGGATTCGCTCTAAATAACCGATCAACTCACCACCTGCGACAAGGCCATTCATTTGCGGATGGTTGTCAGTCACGGTCATGGAATATTTGTTTAAGAGGCTGCCAATCCCTACTGACGTCGGTTTGAGAACCAGCACATATGCCAAGGCCACCAACATACCTTGAGCAAACTTGTCATGCTGAAGCATCGTGCTAATGGTGATATCCGTGGTGATGTAAAATGCGAGCAGTGCAAACACGACAGTATGGAGGGCTTGCTCTGCCACCATATGCGTAAATTGATGTGGATTGCGCGTCGCTTGCCACAGGTCAATCAGCACATGAATCACTGCAACAATCGCAATCAAACAAGCCGTGGTACGCCAATCCATGCCAAGCACCATGGCCGGCACCGAGAGCGCAATGCCCTGCAATAACGCATGAATATATAGTTGCGGGGCGCGATAGGTGGATTTGTGCTTGGCTGCCCGCCATCGTCCGGGTTGGAGGTAAAAATCACCGATCAGATGAATCAGTAAAAACGCGATGAAAACCGTCAAAAAATCAGACATTTCTGAACCCTGCCACTTGGTTGATAAATTGTTGATTGAGTGCACTGATGAGCGACCAGCCCGACGCCTTCAGTGATTTACTGACCGTTGCCGTCGCAATACCGAGCTGTTCGGCTAACTCACTCACCGACAGATCCTGATGGCTTTGCAGCATCGGCAGCATGACTTCACACTGGCGTGCGGTTAAGTCAGTCAACTGTCTGTCGAGGTATTGAAAGAGTAAGTCAAACTGTGCGTTGAGTTCCGGACGGTCAGAACTAAAAATCAACCGATGGTTTTTTAATGACTTGAGCCCGCGTCCGGACAGGACAAATGCCTCTCCCATCGATTCCGAGACCGACTCACGCAGATCGGCATGAGCCGCAATAGCGAAGCTAATCCGGCTGTCAAAGGTTTTGCCGAGCGCTTTAATCCCGAGCCGATAAAGGAGGGTGTATCTCAGCGCATTTTCAATATCATGCACCACACTCTGAAATTCATCCCCTCGGATAATACTGTGCGCATTGGATGTGTTTTCGGTACTCATCCATGTCTGAATCTCTTTGATGCGTGTCAGGAGTCGGTCAAACTGCTCAGCATCTAACTGAGTTGAATTGACAATATCACCACTGATCACGGCAATTGCTTTATCGGTCGCCGCCACATGAAACTCCGCGCTATTTCCTTGTGTTAATTTAGCTGTTTATGGCTAATCATGCAAATTTAGCTGTTTATGGCTAAATTTGGTGATTTGGCGATATGGGGCTAAACCGACATTGTGTGAATCTGTATATGTTGAGGGCGGGAAATGAGTACGGAGCAATATTTTGGCTTTAAAGTTGTTGATTTATCAGTTGCGGATATGCGTCTCTTGTCACTTTGTTGAGGCAGTTTTATGAGATCATACAGATGATTATCAATCACAAGTCTGTTTTTTTGCCAAATTATGCGGATGATTCTTGGTTGAAACGTCAGTGCTATAAAAACGTGGTATCATTTTTTCAATTAAATATTAGTAGATATAATAGAAGCATGAATAACCCAGCTATTGCTAATAAGTATCAACAACTTAGACTTGCTGTATTAGCTCAGACTCAAGATGATTTTGAGCAGTTTGAGCCTGACTTTATTGGTCATATTGATTTAACAGAAATCAGTGAAGATGCTCTCCACTCTCAGGATAAATGGGATATACCAGTAAATCGTCAAATCGGATGGGATTGGCGACAAGTGCGAGATCAATACCGCAGAGATCATATGGCTAGAGTAGAGCTTGCTGTATGGTATGGTGAAGATTTGTGTGGTCTTATGATCGGCAAAGCGAGTGAAGGGAAATTGGTTGTTAAAATCAACTATATTCAGAGTGGTGAAGTTGAAAATCCTTTAAAAGGGTACATTGTTCCTATTGCTTCACGCTGTGCGGAGTTGTTTGCTGTTGCTATTAAAGCGGATTGGATTGGTATTCAAGATCCAATCGAGGATGAGCATTTGTTAAATTACTATCGTGAATTAGGCTTTGATGAAAGTGATCCATTTGATCCTAAAAACAATGCATTGTTTAAACGTGTTGTAGTAGATGAAGGCTAAGCTGCTTTCCAAATTGGTTATGATCAGTTATAGTTAGGACAACTAAGGGGGCTATTATGTTGACTGTAGCAACAGACAAAGCAAATGATGTAAATGTAGATAAAGCTATTAAGCGTATGCAGGTTCACGCTTCTAAAAGTAAGTCATCATTTGGTAAAACTTTAAGAGTTCAGGCCCCTAAATCTGCTTATGGACGCCTTGCCGGGCCGGCCAAAGCATAGAAAAATTCAGATATTAAGCACCGCTATTGCGATGCTTTTTTTATGCTCGAAAGGCATATACAAACGGTTCAAGAGTGATGTCCCACATTTGGCATTTTAGTTCATGCCGGGGCTTGTGTTTAATCGTCATTGCCCCAAGAGGAAACCCTTGGGGCGGGCTGAGATTAAAGTGTGATTTTCTTCGTCATGCCGGCTTCGGCATGACCCGGAATATTACAGGCAAATTCAACGTTTTTTTCACCGTGGAAATGCCACATAAGCTGCTTGGCCTTTCCGGGCTCGACTGTAACGGCATTTCCCATATCATGCATATGTTGGCCGTTCATGCCTTTCATCATGTCACGATGCATCAGTTGCTCGGCTTCAGAGCCAATCGTGAACTCATGATCTATCTTACCCGTATTCATCACGACAAATTGAACCACATCGTTAGGGGCAATGTTTATCTCTTTTTTGAATGTGATCTTCATATCATCAGAAAGCAGGACATGAACAACCTTGTTCGGTTTTACGCCGGTGGCAGGCATACCGACATCAGACATATGATCCATATTCATCATATTACGATGATTCATATTTGTGCCATTGTTCATTGAGCCGTGGTTCTGCGCATTATTCGTGTCTGCGAAAGCAACAGATGAACTGATGGTTAACGCGATAGCTAAAGTGAGTTTTTTCATCATTATTTATTTCCTCATTAATGGTTGATATCTATTTAGTTTCACGCTGTTTCCACAGCTTGAAGATTGCTGGTATTACAAGCAGAGTCAGTAGTAGGGCTGAAGCCATACCGCCGATCATCGGTGCAGCGATACGTTGCATGATTTGTGAGCCGGTACCGTGGCCGTACATGATCGGAATCAGACCGATAATGACGGTAATAACCGTCATCATGACCGGGCGAACACGCAATCCCGCACCTTCGCGGATGGCGTTGTTCAAGTCCTTGGGTGTGATGGGAACGTTTTGTTCCCGGGCTTTGAGTTTGGTGTAGTGCCAAGCCTGATTGAGATAAACCAACATGATGACGCCAATTTCAACCGCGACACCGGATAGCGCGATAAAGCCAACCCCCACGGCGATAGATAAGTTGTAATTGAGCGCATACATCAGCCATAAGCCGCCAACCATAGCCAGAGGCAGTGTCGCCATGATAATCAGGACTTCGCCTATGCGTCGGAAGCTGAAATAGAGCAGCAGCGTGATGATGGTGAGCGTAATGGGAATTACCACACTCAGGCGCTGTTTCGCACGTTCCATATATTCGTATTGTCCTGACCATGCCAGAGAATATCCTGCGGGTAGTTTCAGCTCATTAGCGACACGTTGTTGCGCTTCTGTCACATAGGAGCCAAGATCTCTGCCGTCGATATCGACGAAAACCCAACCGTTAGGGCGCGCGTTTTCGGTTTTGATCATGGGAGGCCCGTCTTCGTAACGAATATCAGCGACATCGGCCAACGCAATCCGTGCACCATTTGGCGTGACTAACGGCAGGTTTTGCAGCTTGGCGACGGAATCACGGTAGTCTTGCGGGTAGCGAACATTAATGGGATAGCGCTCTAGCCCTTCAATGGTTTCACCGACATTCATACCGCCAATGGCCGTTGACACAACTTGCTGAACATCTTTGATATTGAGTCCGTATCGCGCTGCGGCTTTACGCTTGATATCGACGGTGACATACCGACCGCCCGCGACGCGTTCAGCGTAGACAGACGCTGTGCCGTGAATCTGGTTGAGAATGGGTTCCAGCGCTGAACCTATGCGCTCAATAGTTTTGAGTTCCGGACCCACAATTTTGATACCGATTGGGGTTTTAATTCCTGTTGCCAACATGTCGATGCGGGTTTTAATTGGCATGACCCATGCGTTGGTTAACCCGGGGAACTGAATCAGATTGTCAAACTCCTTCCGTAATGATTCGCTGGTGACACCGACTCGCCACTCTGCGCGTGGTTTCAGCTGAATCACGGTTTCGATCATTGTCAGTGGGGCAGGGTCGGTTGCGGTTTCGGCTCGTCCCACTTTGCCCCACACGGTTTTCACTTCAGGAACCGTTTTAATCAGTTTATTGGTTTGTTGTAGCAATTCGCGCGCTTTACCAATGGAAATTCCCGGATAAGTGGTCGGCATATACATCAAATCGCCCTCATCCAATGGCGGAATAAATTCGCTGCCGAGTTGACTGGTTGGGTAATACGCTGAAGCCATCAGCGCAATTGCCAGAACTAACATTGATTTAGGATAGTTGAAGCTCAGGTTGAGCAGTGGACGATAAAGACCGACTAACGCTTTGTTCACCGGGTTTTTATGCTCCGGTAGGATCTTACCGCGAATAAAATAGCCCATGAGTACAGGCACTAATGTAATGGCCAGCCCCGCTGATGCTGCCATGGCATAGGTTTTCGTAAACGCTAACGGAGAGAACATTTTCCCTTCCTGACCTTCCAGTGCGAAGACCGGGACAAAGCTTAACGTGATAATCAGCAGAGAGAAAAACAGGGGTGGCCCCACTTCCTGAGCGGCATTGCCAATCACTTGCCAGCGGTTTTTATCCGTCAGGGGTGTTCGCTCAATATGTTTATGCACATTTTCGATCATGACGATAGCACCATCGACCATTGCGCCGATGGCAATAGCGATGCCGCCCAATGACATAATGTTCGCGTTAATCCCTTGCCAGTGCATAATGATGAAAGCCGACAAAATGCCCACCGATAAGCTCAGGGCGATCACGAGTGATGAACGAATGTGGAACAGGAACAGAGCACATACAATGGCAACCACGATGAACTCTTCTGCCAGTTTCTGCCAAAGATTATCAACCGCAGCGTTAATGAGCGTCGAGCGATCATAAGTCGGGACGATCTCCACGCCCTGAGGCAGACCGCGCTGCAATGCTTCAAGCTTGGCTTTCACGTTGTCGATAACCTGGCTTGCGTTTTCACCAAAGCGCATCACAATCACACCGCCGACGGCTTCACCTTCACCGTTGAGTTCAGAAATCCCACGGCGCATTTGTGGCCCTAAGTTGATATCGGCAATATCACCGAGTCGCAGTGGTGTTCCCTTTGCTGTCACTTTCAGCGGCAATGATTCAATGTCTTCAATACTTGTCAGATATCCGGTAGTACGAACCATGTGCTCGGCTTCCGCGACTTCAATGACCGATGCCCCCGTTTCCTGATTGCCGTTCTGAATTGCCATATTGATTTGTTGAAGGGTCAGGTTATAAGCACGCAGTTTTGCCGGATCAATCTGAATCTGATATTGCTTGACCATACCGCCGACGGTGGCGACTTCTGATACGCCATCAACGGTTTGTAACTCATACTTTAAGAACCAATCCTGTAAGCTGCGAAGCTGAGCCAAATCATGCTGACCGGTTTTATCTTGCAGGACATAACTGAACACCCAACCGACCCCTGTCGCATCCGGGCCAAGTGTTGGTTTGGCATTGGCCGGCAATTTGGGCGCAACCTGACTGAGGTATTCCAATACCCGAGAACGCGCCCAATACATATCGGTCTGATCATTAAAAATGATATAGACGTACGAGTCACCGAAGAAGGAGTAACCACGAACGGTTTCTGCTCCCGGTACCGCGAGCATAGCTGTGGTCAGCGGATAGGTCACCTGATCTTCAACAACCTGCGGGGCTTGCCCCGGATAGCTGGTTTTTATGATGACCTGCACGTCGGACAAATCAGGAATTGCATCGACCGGCGTATTTTTCACACTGAACAGCCCTGCGCCGACAAGCGCAATTGTCGCCAGAAGGACAATGAAGCGGTTGTGCAGAGACCAGCGAATTATGGCATTGATCATTGCTTGCCTCCGATACGTTCAATGCTTTTCAAAGCGAAATCATCGTTCTGTTTTTGCACCAGAAATCGAACCCGGTCACCTTCTGCCAGACCTGTCAGTTTTACATCTGGGTCAACAGTAAAGTTCATCTCACCGGCTTGCCAGTGCCATTCAGAAACCGGTAAATGCTGCAGTGTAATCATGCCGAAGTCCGGCATCAGCGTGGTGATATCACCTTCGACCCAAACTTCGCCCGCGATAACGCTGTTGGTCTTCTCTCCTATACCATCGATACGCGCTAAGTCAGCGGTTTGGCTGGACTCGGAATCAAGCAGGAAGTGTGCGGATGAGACAACGCGACTTTGCGGGGTCAGCCCCTGAAGCACTTCAATTTGGTCTCCGGCTTCGCGTCCAACCTGAATTCGTGCAGAACGATATTTGCCATTGCCTTCAGATAACACCACGCGAGTCATTCCCCCCGTGCGGATGACTGCGGATTTAGGAATGGTCAGAACCGATTCGTCAGTCACCGGTTGCAGCGAAATATTGGCAAACATGTTCGGTTTCAGTTCGCCTTGTGAGTTGGGAAATTTTAGCCGCAGGCGTAACGTCCGGGTCTGCGGATCTAAAATGGGATAGACATAGTCAATTTCCCCTTGCCACTCTTTTCCCGGAATCGCATCCAATGTCATTTTGGCTTTGCTGCCGGCTTTTACCCAGTGTGACTGGCGCTCAAATACTTCTGCATCAACCCAGACATTATCAATGGGGCCCGCGCTAATAACTGCTTGTGCCGGAGACAGATAACCGCCTTCGCGAATATTCAGGCTGGCGATAATTCCGTCCGATTTCGCCTTAATATCAATGGTTTGTGATGTTTTACCGCGTTGCAAAATAGCTTGAATCTGCTGACGGTCAACACCCAGTGTTATTAACCGCTCGGTTGCACCTTTAACCAACCCACTTCTGCCTGTGCGGTAAGCATTTAAAAGCTCTTCCTGTGCTTTGACTAATTCAGGAGAATAAAGAGTAAAGAGCACATCTCCTTGATTGACCTTATCGCCGACGGCATTGATATTCAGCTTTTCTACCCAACCGGCGACACGGACGTTGGTCTGCCATAACTGACTTTCATCAAAAGCGATATAACCGACCGTTTCGATGTGGGGAGACAAGGGAGCCATCTGAGCCTGTTGCCATTTAACTCCGAGATTATTTTCAACGGCCGGATCAATCGTCACGGTTCCCGGTTTGGTGTCTTGGACTGCATCTTCCGCATAGACCGGAATCAGATCCATTCCCATCGGAGACTTACCCGGCTGGTCGCGCCGGTAGTTCGGGTCCATTGGCGCGACCCAGTAAAGCGGCTCATCACTTGCCTGAGCTTGCGTTGTATCAGAGGAATGACTTGCCATGTCTGATTGTGAGAGTTGTGTTTGTACACCAAACCCTAACGTTGCGCCGATAATCAGCGCGAGTGTTGTAATGTAAAGTGTTTTCATTATTCTGCCTTGTTATTTATTGCTGCCCTGACTCGATGGAAAGTTCCGGTTTATCGACCTGATAGCTATAGCTATTCAGTAACGCGGAAAGGTTGTTATTCACCAGATTGAGATCGGTGATGAGGCGCTGGTATTCCAGCTCTAATGCGAGTGCATCACGGCTGGCTAGAATCACATCATTCAATTGAGCCGTGTTGTTCTGATAGCCTCGTTCGGTTGCTTTGACGCGTGAATCCGCCTGAGGTAATAAGGTGGATTCAAAGCGTTCGAGGCGCTGAGCAAGGTTATTTTTATCCGTCAGCAAGGCATTCACTTTGGCGTTCATTTGACTGATAAGGGTATCTTTTCGCGACTGAGCCGCACTGACCTGATATTGTGCGGCGGCTAAGTTTCGATCTTGTTTATTCCCTGTAAACAAAGGGATATCCACGGTGATGTAGGCACTGATTAAGTCAGAAGCGGGGTCACCACGCATATTGTTTGACTGGCGATAGGCATACATCAGCTCCACACCGAACTGTGGTGTGTAGGATTGACGCGCGAGGTCAACTTGCGTGCGACGCACATCAATAGAAGCATCGGCCATCCGTACCACAGGGTTTTGATTGAGCTGAGAGTAATAGTTGTGATGGGGCGCTGTCGTTTCGATATCGTGTAAAGTGTCCCAATTCAGTTGGTTAGACGCTGGCAGCGATTTGGTATTGAAGAGCCAGTCAGAGCCTAACCATTCTGAGAACTGGGCTCTGAGTCGCTGTTGCATTTGCTCATTCGCCTGAATTTTTTCATCCAGTTTGGTCACTTGCAACTGGGCATTAATCAGATCCTGAGTTTCGCTTTTGCCAATGGCGTAATTGGTTTGAATGAAACTTTCCAGCTCTTGCATGAGTTTGCGATTTTCAAGCAGAACCCGGTTTGCCACTTGCTGATAACCCAGTTCGAGCCATATTTTAGTCATGGCATTGATGACTTCGAGTTCTCTGGCCGCAGCCTGAACTTCCAACCCGCCCGCTTGAAATACGGCTTTTCTATCATTGAGTGCAGCAGTATTTCCACGGTTGAATTGCTGCATCAGACCCACCGAAATATTCGTCATTGAGTCTTCATCGAAAGCAAAGCTATCGGTCGGTAATCCTGTTACTCCGAATCTGAGTTTGGGATCCATTAAGGTTGCACTTGCTTTACCCGTTTCACGCATCGCTTGAGCTTCTGCGTAATACTGACGACGAATCCCGTCATTAGAAAGCGCCGCTTCGATGAGTTGAGAGAGCATATTTTCGGCTATTGGCTTGACGACACCATCGGCTTGCCCAGTACTGAGTTGCTCACTGGCGTATACAGATGTTGTCGTCAATACCGCTGCGCTAACCGATAGCGCTAAAAGGTATTGTTTTAATTTCACTTGTTTAAAATCTATCACTGAGCGCGTGACGCGCACGAAAATCTCTCCGTATCAATTTACGGAACCGGAAGGTGAGAGATGGATTTAAGCGATTGGGGGCCTATAGAGGCTTTGAGTTTGGTGAACGACATCACCAAAAAGGAGGGTGGTGAATAAGGCGAGTGATATATTGGCTGTGAACAGGGTATTCGGTGTGATGAGAATCGCAGCAGATGTTGTACAGGTCGAATCACAACACTCGTGGATCATATCGGCCTGTACTTCACATTGCACATTCATTGAATTATCGATGTCCATGCTTTGATGATGTGATGACATCTTTTGAAAACTTGGGCAACTTGATGTTGCCGCTTGATTGCCGTGTGGCATGGCACTATTCATCACTGTTGAACTGAAAGCAAAACCTGACATAAGCTGTGCTGCTAATGCCAAGATAGCGATCCAAGTTGTCGGAATGATATTTAAGTGCATATTGAAACTTTCTTAACCGAATTAGAGAAAATATAAAGCTTTCCCCTGGGGGAAGGTCAAGGTGTATATCCGTAGCGACATATTCTGGGTGGAACTTAAGATTAATAATTTTTACACTGTATGACTGCTATCATCTACGGGCAGTGCGCCCTGTTATCACGCTGCGAACTAATCGGACCTGACAATGTCTGTAAATGGAGACACAGATCGCGAGACAACGCGAAGAGAAGCAGGAGCCTGAAAGTATGCGAGGGTTGAGTACTATCATTCTGATTGCCGTCGGGTGTTTGATTGGTTATTTCACACCACAGTCGTTTGGGAAACATCACCATAGCCGCACCAATATGCAGGTCATTTCGGAAACCATTGCCCCGGGTGTGGTGTTAACGGGTTACCGGGAACCTGAAGAAAATGAGCAACAAAGTCCCCAAGGCTACCACTATCTTTATTATCTGCATTCCCCCGGGGAAGCGTTGAGCGACCCGTTTCTGATTACCGATACCCCAGTGTTTAACATGCGTAAACTGAGTCCGCATCATTTGAGTATTCGCATTACCGGACATGTCCTGCATTATCAAAGTCTGTCGCAGATTGAATGGCATGACCATCTGACGACCATTGCCGTTGATCTGACGGCTCACACTGGGGGGAGCGCCTCATGAGACTCGTTCATCAGCCACATGCAGTGGCTGATGATAATCGAAACGTAACCGACTCAGTTCCTTTATGTTTATCTGAAAAAATCTGCTAATTTAAACAAGATAACGATTCCCGGAGGCAGCATGAGTCAAAGTGCGTTTATAGCAGCTTTATTATTTGATGGGCAAGGTGGTGCGGTTGAACTGGATCTGGAACAGGTCAATGCCTGGCAACCTGAACAGGGCATATTATGGGTACATATTGATTGTGCCAATGAACAAGGCTGTCAATGGTTGTCGCATCAAAGTGGCGTCGGGGAACTGGTTGCCGATGCCTTGCTGAGTAATGATACGCGTCCGCGGGTGAGTCACGTCAATGAACAATCATTGATCTTTTTGCGCGGCGTGAACCTGAGTGAGGGGGCAAGCCCCGAAGATATGGTTTCGGTGCGGATTGTGATTGATGCGCAGCGGATTATTTCTACCCGGCGGCGGAAATTGTTGTCGGTCAGTGATCTAATTCAGTCTCTTCATCAGGGTGAAGGGCCGATCAACCCCTCGGATTTTTTAGTGAGATTGTGTCATTACCTGACATTGCGGATTGATGCGGTGACAGCCACATTCGAAGACCGGATCGCGCAGATTGAGGAAAATGTGCTTGAGGAGCAGGATCCTGCCGGGCAACGTAAAGAACTGATGGAAATCCGCCGTCAGACGATTCATCTGCGACGTTATCTGGCACCTCAGCGTGAGGCGATGTTAAAAATGATGGCTGAACGTAAGGCATGGTTACTGGCGGATGATCGGCTCTATTTACAGGAGAGTACTGATCGGTTGATTCGTTCCGTCGAAGAGCTGGATGCGGTTCGCGAGCGTGCGGTGGTGACTCAGGAAGAGTTGGTCAGTCAGGTCAATGATCAGATGAACCAGCGGATGTATGTGATGTCTTTGATCGCGGCGCTGTTTTTACCGCTGGGATTTTTGACCGGGCTGCTGGGGGTCAATATCGGCGGGATTCCGGGCACGGACAATCCCGGCGCATTCCTGTGGTTTTCTGCCATGTTGGTTGTGGTGATGAGCGCCATCTTAGGATTTTTTAAGTTTAAACGCTGGTTTTAGCATCTCGTCGTGCCAAGGCGCTGAGTGAAGGGCTTTAGCGGCTAACAACCGAATCGTGATAAAACGGCTCAGCGCAATGCACGCTGAGCCGTTTTGATATGAAGACGGCATCGAAATACCGTCTGTCAGGGGGTAAGGAGCATGAGTCCAATCTGGCACTCGTGATGGGATTATCGAACGCCAATCATGACGCATTACCGATAAATAAACCGGTTGACCAGATTTTCCAGATATTCTTGTTGGCCGGATACTTTTTGTGGCGCGATATCATTGTCTACAGCGAACTGTGCCAGTGATGTCAGTGAATGTTCTCCGGACAGAATGTCACGACCCAGTGACTGACTCCAGTCAGCATAACGCTGGGCGATATGTTTGGCGAGTTGGTCATTTTCGATCATGCTTGCCGCCCGTTCGAGGGCTAATGCCATGACGTCCATACCGCCGATATGACCGTGGAACAGATCTTCGGCATCAATGGATGGACGACGCAGTTTGGCATCAAAGTTCAATCCGCCGGTTGTGAACCCACCTGTTTTGAGAATTTCGTACATGATCAGGGTATTTTCTTCAACACTGTTCGGGAACTGGTCGGTATCCCAGCCAAGTTGTGCATCACCGCGGTTGGTATCAATGGAGCCGAAAATGCCCAGTGCAGTTGCCGTGGCGACTTCATGATGGAAGCTGTGCCCGGCCAGTGTGGCATGGTTGGCTTCAATGTTGACTTTCACTTCATCTTCAAGCCCGAACTGTTTTAAGAAGCCATAAACCGTTGCGCAGTCATAGTCGTACTGGTGTTTGGTTGGTTCTTGTGGTTTAGGTTCGATCAGGATGGTGCCTTTAAAGCCGATTTTGTGTTTGTGTTCGACAACCATTTGCATCAGGCGGCCCAGTTGTTTGCGTTCCTGACGCAAATCGGTGTTCAGCAAAGTTTCATAACCTTCCCGACCGCCCCATAATACATAGTTTTCACCACCGAGCTTTTGCGTTGCGCCCATCGCGTGGAAAATCTGAGTGGCCGCATAAGCAAATACTTTCGGATCTGGGTTCGTGGCAGCGCCAGCCATATAACGTGGGTGAGAGAATGCATTGGCGGTGCCCCATAACAGTTTGACGCCAGTGTCCTGTTGTTTCTGTCCTAATACATCAACCATCTCTGCGAAATTATTGACGTATTCTTTGATGGAGTTGCCTTCTGGCGCGACGTCGGCATCGTGGAAACAGTAGTAAGAGACGCCGAGTTTAGTAAAGAATTCAAATGCAAGATCGGCTTTTAAGCGAGCCAGTTCCATGGCACTACCGCCATGATGCCATGGACGATCAAATGTGGCTGCACCAAACACATCAGCGCCCGGCCAGACGAAGTTGTGCCAGTAGCAGGCTGAGAAACGTAAGTGATCTTTCATTGATTTGCCAAGAATCATACGGTCCGCATCATAATGATGGAATGCCAAGGGATTGGTTGATTCTGTCCCTTCAAATTGAATGGGTTCAATGTGTTTAAAAAATTCAGTCATGATGGTTTTCCTGTATTAGTGGATAAATGCAGAGCGAATAAACTCAATTTCTATTCATCATGAAGGGATTGTTGAGTTTGCGGCAATTGTGATTTTTCTTATTTCTATTATTCATTTTTTTAAATTTGAACTGCGTTGTTTTTTAAAAATACGGGCTTATCTACAGGATCACATAAATAAAAAATCATAACTCCGTTGAATCATTCCATAATATGCAAACCTGAATCGTTTGACTTTATATATAGCCAGATAACACCAAGATGAGGCGAAATCTGCATCTTGAGATTGTTGGATAGAAAGACACCCTACAAATATAAAAGAGGTCATTCAGATGAAAACAGGTACAAATGTTATTCATTTAACGCTGGTTGTGGCGTTAGGTGGATTGTTATTTGGTTACGATACTGCGGTCATTTCCGGTGCGGTTGAAGCACTGCAAAATTATTTTCAACTTACCGCAACCGAGTTGGGATTTGCTGCATCTTCAGCCTTAATCGGTTGTGTGCTTGGCGCTGCGTTGGCAGGTTATGTCAGTAACCGTCACGGGCGGCGGGGAGCATTAATTATTGCTGCGTTACTCTTTTTGATTTCTGCCATCGGTTCTGCAATACCGCAGCATTACTGGACCTTTGTGATTTATCGGATCATTGGCGGCGTCGGTGTGGGAATTGCGTCGATGGTTTCCCCGATGTATATCGCTGAGGTTGCACCACCCGCACGGCGCGGTGGATTGGTGGCATGGAACCAGTTTGCCATTATTTTCGGGATGTTAGTGGTGTACTTCGTTAATTACGGCATTGCACTAATGGGCAGCGATAACTGGCTCAATGATGTGGGTTGGCGGTATATGTTTGCATCGGAAGTCATTCCTGCAATCTTGTTTTTTGGGCTGCTGTTTACTGTGCCGGAAACACCCCGTTGGCTGGCACTGAAAGGGCGTGATAGCGAAGCGCACGACCTACTGAAGGCGATTAATTCCCATCAGGATGTAGAACCTCAGTGGCAAGAGATTAAACAATCGTTGATTAAAGTCCATCGTCCGGGCATTGTTGCTGCGGGATATCTGGGCGTGTTAGTGATCGGGATTATGCTGAGCGTGTTGCAACAGGTCACGGGGATTAATGTGTTTCTCTACTATGCGCCCGCAATTCTCAAAGGTTTCAGTGATTCCACGACGGATATCGCACTGCTGCAAACGATTCTGGTCGGTGCCGTCAATTTAAGTTTTACCGTGTTGGCGATTTTTACGGTGGATAAAATCGGGCGTCGTCCGCTGATGATGATTGGTGCCGGTTTGATGGCGATCAGTATGTTAGCTATTGGCACCGCGGCATATCTGAATGCAATTGGTGGTTATCTGTTAGTGTTCATGCTGATGTATATTGCAGCGTTTGCATTGTCACTGGGGCCGGTCACTTGGGTGTTACTGTCTGAAATATTTCCCAACAGCGTTCGCTCCAGAGCGTTATCGATTGCTGTGTTTGCGCAATGGTTCGCAAATTTTGTGGTATCTCAGTCCTTCCCGATGATGAATGAAAAAGAGAGTTTCATCTTTCAGCAATTTCACGGCGGTTTTCCGTTCTGGCTCTATGGCATTATGGGGATATTTACCGTTTACTTTATTTATCGCTGGGTTCCGGAAACCAAAGGCAAGTCACTGGAACAACTGGAAACCCTCTGGCAGCATGATTCAGCACAAGCCGGTAATCGGATAAAAGCGGCTGATTTATCTTGAATGGTAAATGGTAAGTGTATGTTGGTACCACCCGATGGTCTGATGCCAGACCAGTGTATGATAACAATTTGATTTTTCATGAAAATCGTTCTGTGCAGTTGCCCACCGGGATTCGGTGGGCCTGCCTATTCAGAGATGTAATCGATTTGGTTATAGCGCATCACGATGACGCCATCGGTCATGATGCTGTTCGCGAAATTCTTTCGGGGTACATTGCTGATGTTTTTTAAACACGCTGTACATGTATTGCAGTGACGGGTAGCCACATAATTCAGCAATCTCGGCTACCGGTAGCGACGTGGTTGCCAGCAGGTGGTGTGCTTGCCTCAGCTTCGAGTTATGGATTTCCTGATGAATGGAATGCCCGCACTCTTCTTTAAAACGGATTTCCATGTTGGAACGGGAGATACCGACATAGTCGAGTACCTGTTCGACTTTAATACCTTTGCAGGCGTGATGACGGATAAAATGCATCGCCTGAATGACATAGGGATCTTTCAGAGCCTGATAGTCGGTACTCTGCCGTGCATGAACCTGAGTCGGGGGAACCAGCCGACGTGTTTGCCTCAGCGAGTCTAATTGTTCGGTCTCTTGGGGATCGGTGCTCAGCAGGCGATGCAGCAGTTTGGCCGCCTGATAACCCATCTCTTTACATCCCTGTTCCACCGAAGATAACGATACACGGCTCAGGTAGCGGGTCAGCTCTTCATTATCAATCCCAATGACGGAAATCTTGTCCGGCACCATCAGCTTCAAATGATCACAAACTTGCAGCAGATGACGAGCCCGGGCATCGGTGACCGCCACAATTCCGACCGGTGTCGGTAGTTGTTGCAACCAGTCGGCGAGACGGTTCATATCGTACTGCCACGTTTGTGGGCTCACCTCATTGCCCCGGTAAACCGAACCGGAGTATCCCTCGCGCTGTAACAGATGAATAAAGGCTTGTTCTCGCTCATGAGACCAGCGTCGCCATGATTCCTGAGGCATCCCGTAGAACGCGAAATTCTCAATGCCTTTACTTTTCAGATGCTGAAATGCCAGTTCAATCAAGGCCTGATTATCGGTGGCAACATAAGGGACATTCGGATAATCGTCCGGATGTTCATAAGAGCCGCCGATTGCGACGACCGGGATCGTGGTATCTTCAAGCAGAGCCCGGATGTCAGGATTATCGAAATCAGCAATCACACCGTCACCTTTCCAAGTATGAAAATTATCCAGATGTGTGGTGAATTCTTCTTCAAGATAAATATCCCAGTTGCATTGGGAAGCCTGTAAATATTCTCCGATGCCTTCTATCACTTCTCGGTCATACACTTTATTGGCATTAAATAACAGTGTAATCCGATAACGGTGATCGATGAACTGACGATATAGGTTGTGAGGGTAAGGTTTCAGAGCAGTCATGGATGGGTTTTTATTCATAAATAATATTAATTATATTTTGTCCATAATTTTTAAGTCTAACAGGCAAGTACTGTGTTAAATGTGATCCTTCACTCAGTCATTAAATCCATGAAGCTATCTATGAAAAATCGTAATTGTGTCGTGAACTGAGAGACTTATGATAATGATTCGATAAATAAAATCATCACGAAGCATAAATATATCCGGATGACCCCGTCACGCAGTGTATTTCCTGAGGTTATCCGAGTCTATTGACTGAAAATAAAAGGGTAGCTTATGTATGTTGGAATCGATTTAGGGACATCCGGCGTCAAGGTCATTGTGCTGGCTGAAAACGGTGACGTGGTGGCGAGTGAGGTTGCGCCACTTGAGATCTCGCGTCCGTTTCCGCTGTGGTCAGAACAGGATCCGCAGCACTGGTGGCAAGCCATGTGTCAAGCCATTCAGGCGCTGGGAAAGCAGACGGATCTTCAGGCGGTCAAAGCCATCGGCTTGTCCGGACAGATGCACGGTGCGGTGTTGCTCGATCAGCAAGGGCAGGTTTTACGTCCGGCCATTTTGTGGAATGACGGGCGCTGTCAGGTACAATGCGCCGAACTGGAGCGACGCGTCCCTGGCAGTCGTCAGATTACCGGGAATATGATGATGCCAGGCTTTACCGCGCCAAAACTGCTGTGGGTGGCAGAACATGAGCCGGACATTTTTGCCCGGACAGACAAAGTGCTGCTGCCGAAAGATTACTTGCGTTACCGGATGACCGGCGTGTATGCGTCGGATATGTCCGATGCCGCCGGAACCATGTGGCTTGATGTCGCTCAGAGAGACTGGAGTGATGAACTGCTTGATGCCACTGGTCTGAAACGGTGTCAGATGCCGGATCTGTACGAAGGAAATGCGATCACCGGCACCTTGAATCGCGAACTTGCCAATGCCTGGGGAATGCCGGAAGTGCCGGTGATTGCCGGTGGTGGCGATAATGCTGCCGGGGCTGTCGGGGTCGGGATTATCGAGCCGGGGCAGGCGATGCTCTCTTTGGGAACCTCCGGGGTTTATTTTGCGGTCAGTGATGGTTTTCTTGCCAATCCGGACTCTGCGTTACACAGTTTCTGTCATGCATTACCCGGAACGTGGCATACCATGTCGGTTATTTTGAGCGCGGCATCTTGTTTGTCCTGGGTATGTGAGTTGACCGGATTTACCAATGTGACCGAGATGTTGCGTGAGACGGAAAGCCATGCTGATCCTGATTCAGGGGTGGTGTTTCTGCCCTATTTGTCAGGAGAGCGGACACCGCACAATGACCCGTATGCGAAAGGTGTTTTCTTCGGTATGACCCATTCGACTTCGAAATTCGAATTGGTTCAGGCGGTATTGGAAGGGGTCGGGTTTGCATTTGCGGATGGATTTGATGCACTGCATCAGACAGGGTTAGTACCGGAAGAGGTGGTTCTGATTGGCGGCGGGGCCCGTAGTCAATATTGGCGTCAGATGCTGGCGGATATTGTCCGCTTGCCGCTGGCCTATCGTCAGGGGGGGGATGTCGGTCCGGCGCTTGGTGCTGCACGACTGGCGATGTTAGCGGTTCAACCGGAGATGACCGCGCGGGATATTTGTGCGTCACCGGTCTTGATCGAAAAACATCTGCCGGATAGCGAGAAAACGGCACATTACCAACAGAAGAGAACGGTTTATCAGCAATTATATAGTCAATTAAAACCACTCTTTGTGTAAGTGAGTAGAGTGTATGTGAGTAAAATGTAAGTGAGCCGAGTGTAAATGAGTAAATGTTACTTCGGCAGGTGTCTGGCGGTGATTGGAAAATAATCGCGAGTCATCAAATCAATAAGGAGCCTTCAGGCTCCTTATTTTGATCTGACAAATACGTGTGCCAGCTTAATTCAACTATATTATGACGTACTTTATTATGACGTACTGTTATGCTGTTTGAGTGGTCCGGTCAACGTCTTCCTGTGTCTCGTTCAGGTGGGTTACTTTTTCCGCACCGTGCATCCACATCACCAGTTTATTGGAGAATAATAGCAGGATCAGGCCGGACACCGTGGCGGTGACGGCGATGCCGCCGAAAATTGCTAAGGCGCCGAAATCACCGACATGGGCTCCGATCAGCCCGGCAATATAGTTGGCAACTGCATTAAATCCTAACCAGACCCCCATCATCAGTGATGCCAGACGCAGCGGTGCCAGTTTGGTGGTCATCGACAAACCGATGGGTGATAAACAGAGTTCCCCGATGGTATGGAAGAAGAACGCGCCCACCAGCCAGAACATGGAGGTTTTCACATTCAGATCGCCGCCTTGCTCTAAAACTGCGCCAATCATACACAAGAAACCGATCGCCAGAAAAAATAATCCCAACGCAAATTTGACCGGTGAATTGGGTTCACGGCTGCCAAGTTTGATCCAGAGCCACGCAATCAGTGGCGCACAGGTAATAATGAAAAACGGATTCAGAGACTGGAACCAGGCTGCGGGCACTTCAAAACTGCCGATCATCCGGTCGGTATATTGTTGGGTATACAGGTTCATCAAGCCACCGGCTTGCTCGAATCCGGCCCAAAAGACAATGACGAACAGTCCCATGATGATGATGACCTTCATGCGATCAATTTCTTTTTTGGTTAACGGTTCTTTCTTCACCGATTTCTTCTGTTGTAAATCCCGGGCTGCCGCGGGTTTGAGGCCAATATCTCCCAGCAAGCGTTGTGCAAACAGGATCTGAATGACGAAGCTGATTATCATCCCAATTCCGGCAGCGACAAAACCGGCTTTCCAGCCGAAATTATTGGTCGCGATACCGGAGATAATCCCCGCCAGCAGTGCACCGATGTTGATTCCCATATAAAAGATAGTGAATGCACCATCACGACGGTGATCACCTTCTGTATACAGATCACCGACCATGGTTGAAATATTGGGCTTGAACAAACCGTTCCCGATGATCAGTAGTGCCAGTCCAAGATAGAAGCTGTGTACCGCGTCAAGACCGAATAACTGATGTGGCAGAGCCAATGTAAACTGACCGATGGCCATCAGGGCTCCCCCCGCGAGGATCGAACGGCGCTGGCCAAAATAGTTATCGGCCAGCCAGCCACCGATTAAGGGCGTAATATAGACAAGCCCGGTATAGATGCCATAGAGATCCAATGCCTCTTTGGCTGACCAGCCCATGCCACCGTTTAGTGTTGTGTCTGTGAGGTATAAAACCAGAATTGCTCGCATTGCGTAGTAGGAGAATCGTTCCCACAGTTCAGTGCCGAACAAAAGAAACAGGCCACGAGGATGGCCTAAAAATTGATGATTGTTGTGATTCATATTTGCTTTATTTAGATTGTTTATTAGTTTTTTATTTTACTTTAATGTTACATATTGGGTAAATGATTCGAGTTTTAACATTTTTTTAATATATTATAAATATGTATTTTTAAGTTTTTGAAATTCAACCATTTTGTGAATTCAGCTTCAAAACAAGAAAATCGGGTGAACTAAGTTTTCATATATGAAACAATTACTTGCATCATTGGTACAGAAAAATCAATAAATATGAAAGAATTGTGACGGTGATTGATATAGAGATAAAAAAGCCAGCACGGAATGCTGGCAAGGTCCCACAAAAGATGAGGATAAGAGCGTATTGGTTAATCTGTACAGATACCGGTCAAGGTCCAGGCGTTGTCACTGCCGGGAACTGATGTGGTATACCAGTTGGCCTGATAGAGCTTATTCTGATACACCATATAGTCACCGTTCTCGCTATGGTCGTAGTTTCCGCCTTCCCATGACTTACGAGTCCAGTTCGGGTAGACATTCACACCGGCACAATCTTGCGGTGTGCGATTTCCAAGTTTGTGTGGCCAGTTTGCGATAATCGATTTTACTTTCTTACCGGATGGCGTCAGCGTCATGGTATCCGGATAGTAGGTTGATGCGCCTTCATCCTTGTCATTCAACGCCCAGTTTGCATTACTGAGGTCATGTTCTTTCATGAAATTCACCCAAGCATCAGTTTCTGCTTCATTGACATCACCATCACCGTTGGCATTGATGGTGCCCCATTCGGTGACGAATAGCGCGATACCATTATTCATCGCTGTGATAGCTTTATCTCTGAGATATTGTCCATGTGTTCCGGCATAAAAGTGCAGCGTATAGGCGATATTTGTGCCGTTGATCGGGTTCCAGGACGCAGTATCGACGTCTTGTGACCAGCTTGGGGT
The DNA here is from genome assembly GCF_059641415.1 of Vibrio rubrogenes. NCBI lineage: Bacteria > Pseudomonadati > Pseudomonadota > Gammaproteobacteria > Vibrionales > Vibrionaceae > Vibrio > Vibrio rubrogenes. Next base: position 45,378 of record NZ_JCARSY010000016.1, on the reverse strand, counting down.
ACCGACTACGATTAGGTTATCCGGATCAAATTCACGGATTGCAGCAATAACGGTTTCTGCATACGGTTTGATGACATTATCCCAAGAGATTTGCAGCGGCTCATTGTAGATTTCATAAATGACATTGGGGCTATCACCATATTTCTGTGCCATTTCCCGGAAAAAACTGACCGCTTCTGCAACATTGTCTTCGGCATGATGAGAATGCCAGTCGATGATGACATACATATCGTTCGCGATGGCAGCATCTACGACGGTAACAACTTTCGCTTGATTGCCCGCCGGATCATCAAGATAGCCACCGTCTTCCTGAATGCCCATTGACGCTCTGACGATACTGGCATTCCAGTCCTCCCGGAGCATCTTGACAATATCTGCACGATAGAATTTTTCACCGCCCCATTCATTATTACTCCAGAACAGGCTATTTCCTGAGAAACTTTTAATTTCATCTCCGGCATATATTTTATTGCCGGAAACCGATAAAGGTTCAACAGCATATGCTTGTTGACTTAATCCGATAAATAAGCATCCCAGACAGGAGAGTAATAATTTTTTGACAGAGGAACTATTTTCCTTCATAGATAGACGTTGTATTGGTAAATATGACATCAGGTCACCTCTAATTAAACATGAATGTACCATTCATTATGAATTGAACAACTCATGATAATTGTATTGTTAGCTAAAAGTATGTTTGACAAAGATTGCCACTCAATCCATTGGCAATTATTTTTAAATATAGGTGGTAATAGGAAAGAAGGGATACAAACTATAATAGTTGTGACAATACGCTCGATAGTCGATTTCTATATTTTTATTTATATTATTACGGGTGATATTTCAATTTTATTAAAACGATATTTGTGATCTGGATTTCAATAATCAGGATAAAATAATGTATGAAAAATTATGAGATAGAATATTGGGTGCTGTATTCATATGAGATTCCGTCCTATAAAATAGGACGGAATAGTGACATCATTCAACCGTACTTTTATTTTTTGAAAATAAAAGACTATTTTATGAGCACTTTGTTTTGTCAGTAAAATTACAGCCCATACTTTGAGGGTTGGCGATTATCATTCTGAATCATGGTTTTCAAATCAGATAAATACTTCAGATCATCTTCATTGTTTTCCCAGTAGAAATGACCGAATGCTTCAACAGCTTCGCGCATTAAAATCGCTTTGACTTTTTTGACGCCGGATTCACGCAGAAGCTCATAAAACAGTTGATCTGCATCTGAGCGTTCCAACAGATGCGTGTAATAGAGCCAATCGTGGATAACCGCTGCTTTCATAAAGCGTGGGTTAAACGGCGTTCCGATAATGCTGTAGGCGGCACTCGGGATACTGGCACCATCATACTGAAAGAACTTCGGTACCCAGATGGCGACACCTTGGTTCACAATGCCGAAATCTTCAGCAACTTCGTAGGCTTCATCAAGCTTACTGCTGTGAGGTTCGGTAATCGGAAATAAATATAAATTGCTCATGCTCATATTCGAGTCTCCATATTGAAGCGTGTTATTGGGTTGTGTGTTCGTCCGGACGGCTGAGGCACATAAACCGCAGCGGAGATAGACTATGTGCTTCGATGACTATTGAATAGGGGGGCTTGCGAACAGTTTTGCGAACAAATATAACGTTTACAGAGAGTTAGAAATACGTTTCTGAGGCGAACGTCGGAGAAAATGAGAGTAAGTTGCGGGTAGTCATGCGGCCTGTGCATTTTATGTTTTTTGTTGCATACTGGTCATCGTGTAGCAACAACTCGGATTAAAAACCAGAGCGGAGGAGATCATGAGAGCGATAGGCGAAAATATTTGGATATTTGATGGTAAAGCCGTCCCGTTTTTGACGCTGCCTTACTCGACTCGGATGACGATCGTTCGGCTTGCTGATCAATCTTTATGGATCCATAGTCCGATTGAATTAAATCCTGAGCTGAAGGCTTCCGTCGATGCTTTAGGTGTGGTCAAGTATTTGATCGCCCCCAACCAACTCCATCACCTGTTTATTTCCCAATGGCAAGCTGCCTATCCTGAGGCGCTTACTTATGGAACGGAAGGTGTTCGTCACAAGCGTCAGGATTTGACGTTCCATGCGACGTTATCTGCACAGGTGGATTATCCTTGGGCTGACGAACTGGATGCCGTGCTATTTACCGGTTCACAGGTCATGCAGGAATGTGTCTTTTTCCACTGTTCGAGTAAGACATTAATCGTCACCGATCTGATTGAAAATTTCTCACCGAAGGCTTTCAATTTCTTTCAGCGTTTGCTGGCTAAGCTAACCGGGATTCTGTCACCGACCGGCAAAATGCCACTGGATTGGCGGTTAAGTTTTTTGATGGGAAAAGCGACTGCCCGGACGCATTTGGAGAAAATTCTGAATTGGAATCCCAAGACAATTGTTATGGCACACGGTGTGATTGTGACTGAAAATGCCGATAAATTCTTACGCCGTTCGTTCCGCTGGTTGTTGTAATGTCAGTCATGTGAAATGTCTAAGCGTAATCCGCGGAATGTGATAATTTGCTGGGCAATGCATTGAGCGTTTCTGCGTCATGCAGATCTTGATATGACTTAAAGAGTGATGTGATATCAGCATTTCGGTGATATCAGTGATTGGCACTGATAATAATGAATCATCATAAGGAATCAATGTGGCAGCGTTTGATCGATTTTCAAAAGCGAATAGATTGTCAAAAGCAAACGGATTGTCAAAAGCAAACAGATTGTCAAAAGCGAACGGATTGTCAACAACAGATGACGGGAGCGCGATGAATGAAAGTTTATTCGAGCTGATTGCTGATGATCTGGAAAAGCAAGGTTATAGCATTCGTCCTGCTGCGTTGCCGGAAGCGATCTCCGGCCTATTGTATGACCACCAACAATCTCTTCATGCCGATAAATATATTGATGCCGGTATCGGACGTCGCGACGATTATCTGAAAAATGATTTTGTCAGAAAAGACGAAATTTGCTGGATTACCGGGCAATCGGATTCAGGACAAGCATGGATCGATTGGACATCACAGTTACAGCGTTTCCTCAATCAACGACTCTTCCTGGGACTTTTTTCGTTTGAAAGTCATTTCGCTCATTATCCCCCGGGCGCTTTTTATAAAAGACATTATGATGCCTTTCGTGGTGAAGCAAATCGGGTATTGTCCGTCGTGACCTACTTAAATCCGGACTGGTGCAATACCGATGGCGGGGAGCTGGTTTTGTATCGGGATGATACTGATCAGGAAGGGATCAGTGTTGTGCCACTGTATGGCACCATTGTGGTTTTTCTCAGTGAAGAGTTTCCGCATGAAGTCCGCCCCGCGTTGCGGGACCGATACTCGATTGCGGGTTGGTTCCGGGTCAATACCTCGATTAATAATAGAATTGATCCACCCCGTTAATTTCAGTCTGTCGTCAGGAGGAAGTATGAATCATTTCCAAGGATCGTGTCTTTGCAACAGTGTCCGGTATGAACTGGCCGGTGAATTACAGAAATTTTTCCTGTGTCACTGTCAACGGTGCCGTAAAGATACCGGGTCGGCTCATGCAGCAAATTTATTTGTCAAACCAACCGCTTTTCACTGGTCGAGTGGGGACGATTTAGTGAAAACATATCACTGTCCCGACAGTCGTCATGTGAAAAGCTTCTGCCAAAACTGTGGTTCTGCCGTACCTACCGTGATCGACAACACGATGGTCCTGCTCCCGGCAGGAAGCCTTGATTCAGATCCCCCACTCACTCCCGACGCGAACATTTTTATCGACAGTCAGGCAAACTGGTCAAAAAATTCAGACACCCTTCCGAGTTTTGCCCAACTTCCTGAGTAAACCGGTTAGTCTTCGATGCATTTCCGGGGTTACTCTGATTTTCCATGATCGTATCGCTCAAATTAGCAGTAATCGCTGATTGAGCGAATATTGAGGTTTTCGATTCCTTCAACTAACTTGAAAATATCGTTTTTATTTTGGGTCATACCATTGATGCCATTTCGATCAAAAAACATAGAGTATGAAGTGAAGGGGATTACCTCTGGATTACATTGGTATCACTGGGCTGTTATTTCGTTGTCTCTGGTACTAACTTTTGGTGCTTACTACATTACCGAGCGCCAGACCAATCTGAAAATCGCCAATCAGTTTGAATTCCAGTCACAGCAAATCGTCGAGCTGGTACAAGAGCGAATGATTCGCTACGAAGAAGCATTATGGGCAGGGGCCTCCGCATTAAAAATGTTTCCGCGTGATGCCTCGCGGGAAGATTGGCGAGAATTTTCAGCAAGCTTACAGATTGACCAGCGTTTCCCGGGGATTAACGGCATTGGGGTGATTCACTATGTGCCGCCGGAAAAGCTTGCGAATTATCTGGCATGGCAACGGGCATCCATACCGGACTACGCGCTTCATCCTGCTCATTCAGAACCCGAATACTGGCCGATCACCTACATCGAACCACAAGCTGAAAACCGCCGGGCGGTTGGCTTAGATATGGCACATGAAATCAATCGCTATACCGCAGCGAAAAAAGCACGTGACACCCGGCATGCGAATATTACCGGCCCGATTACCTTAGTCCAGGATGATCAGAAAACTCCGGGATTTTTATTTTATGCGCCGTGGTATTCATCGAATCGCGCTTCTGACCGATATGGTGAAACCGACGGCGATTTTAAAGGGTTGGTTTATGCGCCATTCATCATGTACAAATTGATGGATGGCACCTTAGAAAATGTCAATCGTCTCGTCAATTTCAGCATCCATGACGGAGATACGCTGTTGTATTCCGAGCTGGACTCGGATTCTGAAAATCTCGATGCTGACGCACTCTTTCAACGAGAGATAACGCTGGAACTTTATGGACGGCTATGGCGTTTTTATCTGCAATCGACACAGCTATTCCGGACGCAGCAAAGCCATGCTCAGCCTTTAATCATTCTGTTCGGCGGCCTGATAATTGATGTGTTGCTTTTCGCCATTTTCTTCATCCTTGCCCGATCAAACCGTAATGCGATTGAGTACGCACAAAAAGTCACGGCCAGTTTAAAATTGCGTCAAGAAGAACTGGAACAGGCCAGTCAGAACCTCCAACAAAAAAACCAGGATTTGCAAGAGGCAAACAGCGAATTGGATCAGTTTGCCTTTGTCGCATCACATGACTTAAAAGCACCACTCAGAGGGATTAACCAGTTGGCGCAATGGATCGAAGAGGATAGTGAAGGAACACTGACAGCAACGACCTCTGCGCATCTTGAATTAATGAAAAGCCGGATCTCTCGCCTCGAGAATTTGTTAGATGATTTACTTACCTATTCGCGTGTCGGCAGAAATAAAGAGTTGCCTCATCCCGTTCATGTTGCGTCTATGATTGATGATGTATTTCATTTGCTGAATCATGACGGCCGTTTTTCGTTAACGGTCGATGCACCTGATGAAGTCGTGACGACAGTTGCCACACCGCTGGAACAAATTATCAGAAATCTGATCGGGAACGCAATGAAACACCACGATCAAAAGACGGGAAATATTGCGATCAAGGTGTCTCAATCGCCACAGTATCTGCATTTTGAGGTGGAAGATGACGGGCCGGGAATTCCGGCTGAGCATCAGGAAAAAGTCTTTGATATTTTTCATACACTCAAGCCCCGTGATCAGGTCGAAGGGAGTGGCATGGGATTATCGATCATTAAAAAAATATTAGAGCGTTATCACTGCTCATATCAGATTCAGTCAGACGGTAAACGTGGGCTCACTTTTTCATTTTCCTGGCCCATTGGTTGAAATTCCGGGGTAAAGGCAAGGAGTTCTATGGATATTTTAATTATTGATGATGATGCGGTCGACCGGATGTCAGCGATAAGAACTTTGCATCAGTCAGAGCTGATTTTAGATAAAATTGATCAGTCTGATACCGCCGCCGAGGGCATTCGCCTGGCTGGTGAGCAAGTTTATGACATGATTTTACTCGATTATCAGATCCCGCCCTCAAACGGCATTGAAATATTGCGTGAGATTCGGGGGGAGAATGATTATTCCACCGCGATTGTGATGCTGAGTCATAGTAATGATGAAAAGCTGGCGTTAGCGTGTATCGAAGCCGGAGCGCAAGATTTCATTATGAAAAGTGAAATTACAGCGTCACGTTTGAAACGTGCGATTTTGCTTTCACAAGAGCGGCATTCACTTGAGCAACAAATCCGATCAAGTCATGAGCAACTGCGGTATATCGCTGAGCGTGACAGTTTAACCGGGTTATGTAATCGGTACTTTTTTGATGAAGCACTCCGGGATGCAATTACCAAAAATTCGCGCAGTGGTGAGCAACTGGTTTTAATGTTATTGGACTTGGATAACTTCAAGAAAGTCAATGATGTGCTGGGGCACCAAGCCGGAGACTGCCTCCTTCAGGAGATTGCCCGACGCTTGGAGCAACCCATCCGTAAAAGTGACAAGCTGTGCCGTTTAGGCGGTGATGAATTTGCGATTCTTGTTTACGATCTGCCGCAACTTGAGCAGGTCCGCTTGCTGGCTGATCGCATTTTAAAATCTTTAGAAAAACCGATGATGATTCAGGGGCAAACCGTGGAAGTTTCCGCAAGTATTGGGGTTGCGACTTATCCATTATGTGCGACGGATGCGACAGGGTTGATGAAATGTGCTGATGTCGCCATGTATCGTGCCAAAGAGCTTGGCCGTAATCGCGTTCAGTATTATTCCCTTGATTTTCATCAAAAAATGGTCTCGCGGATGCAGCTGGAGTTTGACTTAAAGCAAGCGATAAAAAGCGATCAATTGACCCTGTATTTCCAACCGCAACTGGATACACATTCAGAACAGTTGGTCGGTGTCGAAGCGTTGATTCGTTGGCAACATCACGATTTAGGCATGATACAACCCGATGAATTTATTCCGATTGCAGAAGAATCCGACCTGATTATTGATATTGGCCGCTGGGTGATTCAAGCCGCTTGCCACCAGTTTAGCCAATGGGTTGATGCTGCACAGGGAGCGCACATCCACTTTTCCATTGCGGTTAATCTTTCCGCTCGTCAGTTAAAGGATCATGCGCTGTCGGAATACCTGCAAAACTGTCTGGTACAATACAACATTCCCGCAAATCTCGTTGAATTAGAGTTAACGGAAAGTCACCTAGAAAATAGCCTTAGTGCGATTGAAATGCTCAATAACTTGTCAGCAACGGGGGGGCGTCTCTCATTGGACGATTTTGGTACGGGTTACTCATCTTTATCGCATCTGAATCAGTTCCCGTTCAGTATTTTGAAAATCGATAAATCCTTTGTACAAAGTGCCGATGATGAGAAGCAACGGACTTTGCTCAAAGCCATCTGTGCGTTTGCCCATTCACTGGGCTATGAAACTGTGGCCGAGGGGATTGAAACTGAAGAACAAAAACAATTCTGCCAGTCACTGAATGTGAATCGACTCCAAGGTTATTTTTTCTCGGAACCTATCCCGGCAGAAGCGTTCGAAAACGACTGGCTTCAAGGCGTGGTTTAGGTTTAAGCCGTCCGGATCGGGAGGAATGGCTGTACATTATATCTTTATGGCAGTGACGGTTCCTTGATGGATGGCCCGTTTGGCATCGAGTTCGGCAGCGATATCGGCTCCCCCGATCAAATGGTAGGGTTTATTCAGCCCCTCGGTCAGGGTTCGTAACGGTTCTTGCCCGGCACAAATGATCACATGATCCACACCGAGACATTGTTCTTCATCATTAACCCGTAGCCATAGTCCGTCATCATCGATCCGCAAATACTCACAGCCTGATATCATTTGCACGCCTCTGTTTTGCAAACTGGTGCGATGAATCCAGCCGGTCGTTTTACCTAACTCAGCACCGACTTTGGTTGTTTTACGCTGGAGCAGATAAATCTGGCGTGATGATTTTTGAGTGTGGGGCTGAACGCCTTCAATCCCGCCGCGAGCCTTGAGGGTCATATCGATACCCCATTGCTGCATAAATATCTGGGGTGTGGTCAATGTGGTCGGGTTCGGTTCATGCGACAGATATTCGGCAACATCAAATCCAATGCCTCCGGCACCGATGATGGCGACTCGCTGCCCGACGGAGTGTTGCTCACGTAATACATCGAGATAACTGAGCACTTTCGCGTGATCGATCCCCTCAATCGCAGGCGTCCGGGGGAAGACGCCCGTAGCAATGATAACTTCATCCGCATCTGACTGATTGAGTTGGGCAACATCAACGTGGGTATTGAGCTGAATATCGACCTGCAATAACTCAAGTTGACGACGAAAATAGCGCAATGTCTCGTGAAACTCTGATTTTCCCGGAATCTGTTTGGCAATATTAAATTGGCCGCCGATTGCAGAAGACGCGTCGTATAGGGTGACGTGATGACCGCGCCGTGCCGCTGTCACCGCTGCGGCCAGCCCGGCCGGTCCAGCGCCGATAACCGCAATCCGCTTCGGCTGAGCTGTGGGGCTGACCACCAATTCGGTTTCATGACAAGCAAACGGGTTGACCAGGCAACTGGCGATCTTACCGACAAAAACGTGGTCGAGACAGGCTTGATTACAGCCGATACAGGTGTTGATTTCATCACTGCGACCATGCCGGGCTTTGTAGACAAATTCGGGATCGGCCAGAAAAGGGCGCGCCATGGAAACCATATCGGCATCTCCGCGGGCTAGTACGCTTTCAGCCATTTCCGGAGTATTAATCCGGTTGGTGGTAATCACCGGGATGTTAAATGCCTGACGGAAATGTTTCGTCACCCACGTAAAAGCTGCCCGGGGGACACAGGTTGCAATGGTGGGGATTCTGGCCTCATGCCAGCCAATGCCGGTATTGATCAGGGTGGCCCCGGCAGCTTCAATGGCCTGTCCGAGTTCGGTGATTTCTGCGGCACTTGAGCCCCCCTCAACCAAATCCAACATCGAAAGGCGATAAATGAGGATGAAATGCGGGCCGACTGCTTCCCTGACGCGTCGTACCACTTCCAGCGGAAAACGGATACGCTGGTGATAGCTTCCTCCCCACTGATCATCACGTTGGTTGGTGCGGGTGGCAATAAACTGATTGAGCAGATAACCTTCTGAGCCCATGATTTCGACACCATCATAACCGGCCTGTTGTGCGTTGAGTGCCGTTTGCACAAAATCATCGAGCTGCTTTTCAATCCCTTGTTCATCGAGAGCCTTCGGTGTGAAGCGGTTAATCGGTGCTTGAATTGGCGACGGTGCCACCAGCGCAGGGTTATAGGCATATCGTCCGGTATGCAGAATTTGCAGGCAGATTTTGCCCCCTTCGGCATGAACCGCCTGCGTGACTACCCGATGGGCCTGAATTTGCGCAGCGGTGCTAAGCCCCGGACTATTCGGATGAGTCGCTCCTTCGGGATTCGGCCCGATGCCACCGGTCACAATCAAACCGACGCCGCCTCTGGCGCGTTCAGCATAGTAAGCGGCAAGGCGTTTTTCACCGTGAGGGATGTCTTCCAATCCGGTATGCATCGACCCCATTAATACTCGGTTTTTCAGGGTGGTAAACCCTAAATCGAGTGGTTGGAACAGATGTGGATAGTCTGGGTGAGCCGATGTCGTCATGAATCATGTCCCTCGATTATTATCTTGACAGTGTCAATATTGTCGATGATTTTGACACTGTCAAGATTCATGCTAATTTACAGAGTATGAAATCAAGAAAATTGAACTACCATCATGGTGATTTGCGTCGGAGCCTATTACAGTCTGCTGGTCTCATGTTGAGAGAGACAGGGATTGAAGGGTTGTCATTACGCAAACTGGCGGATCACGTCGGTGTGTCACGGACAGCGTTATATCACCATTTTCAGGATAAAAATGCATTACTCTGCGCCTTGGCCGAGCAGGGGTTTCATCATTGGTATCAGCGGACCCGTCAGTTGGTCGAAAGCGCTGAGTCTGATCACTGCGAAACGTTTCGCCGCTTCTTCTATCACTATATTCATGATGCGACCACAGCACCGGAAACATATGAATTGATGTTTGGCCGGGCAATCTGGAAGCAAGCACAGGCCACCCCCGCATTAAAAGATATTGCCTACCGCTGTTTTCAGTATCAGGTGGAAATCACGGCTCACTGGCAGCAGCTGGGGCTTTTCCCTCAGGAAGAAACAACCGTGCGGCTCGCACAGGTCATTTGGAGTACCATGCACGGTTTAGCGCGATTGGTTATTGATGGCGTGTATGCCGATAGTCAACATATTGATGATATATGTGATTGTGCGATTCGGATGTTGCTGACATCGAAAACCGGAGGATGAAACAGAGAGAGACAGAAGCAAGAGAAAAACATGTTGGGTATTGCCTTGGGCTGTGGCGCCACCCAAACATGTGGGGGAATTTTGTTAAAAATTGCTCAGTCGATTGTAATCAACTGATAAAATGTGAGCTATGCGCTGAATAGAATCTCTCCGGATTCATTGAGACAAAGATGAGCTTGATGGTTTTTGAGTAATTGAACGGCAAGTATCGGACTGACGGCTAACAACTCACCTTTGGCATGGGAAATAGGCGCTTCCCATGCGTGGTCTCTGTGTTTTCCGTTTTGATCAAACTGAACTAAAACTTTCATATTTACTTCTCCTCAACAACGGTTTTTATTGAATTTTTTAGTAACCTGAAAGTAAACGTAGCGTAAATAAATTGTTAATTCACTAATTAAAAGTGAAAGATTAAATTGATGAAATGATTATTAATATCATTAGTAAATATAATTTTATCTTTACATTGGATGATAATATTACAGGTGTTGAATATGATGTAACACAATATGCTAGCCTAGCAGACTCAACAAAGAGATATTGATGAGGATTGTGATTGCCCCTGACTCATTTAAAGAGAGCCTGAATACCGTTGACGTGGCTGACATAATTAGGCTGGCATTGATGTCGCTTTCGGTGCAGTACAATCGGTCATGGCACCCGATGATGTACTCGTTCAGGCCGGCAAATCTTTGAACAGACCACCTTCAGGTTGCTCGACTGGGATACCTTGGTGGACAGTCGAGCACCGGTGAGCAAGCATAAAGCGCAAAAATTTGTGGTTTTCAGGACAAAAAATCAGCTAACATCTTGAAAATTACCTATAAACCGCCACAATTTGATAAGTAAGAAATAGATAAGTAAGAAATAGATAAGTAAGAAATAGATAAGTAAGAAATAGATAAGTAAGAAATAGATAAGTAAGAAATAGATAAGTCATCAATCGATATAACTCAGTTGATGGATTTCAGTGGCAGCATAAAATTTGGCGGCCACAATAAATGTGGGGGAATCGGATGAAACGACCATGGAAGTCATGGATAGTACTGATGCTGTTGAGTGGACTGGTGGGATGCAGTAATTCGGGGTCTGTTGAGGTTGAGGCACTAACAATACAGCATGATACAAACCATGCGGATCGCGAAAAAATCATGCAGCAGATCGATCAATCCTATGGCTATGAATTCGCGTCCCAGAGCGATGTTGCAACGCAGGAGACGTCGGGTGTGGAAACTCAAACTGATGTTAGCGGCGAGCCCGGGGAAATATCTGCTGCTCCAGTGGAGGACAAGCGTCTTGGTGAACATACTGCGGCTGATATTCAGCCCACCACTGAGGTAACAACCGTATCTCCGGCTCAGCCGTCAGACGTCGATCAGAAAGATTGGGTGTATCTGCCGGGGGTTGATGAAAAATTTCCGGCTCAGCTTGATCGGGATGCCGAGATGTCCCAGTTATCGACGACGGATGTCAACTATTTTCAACGCAGTGGCCAGGACTGGGTTCAGTTCAGTATTCAATCAGGCCAGCGTAAAAGTGCTTCCGTTAGTTTACCGGTCATGCGTTGGATGAATGTTGCATCGTCCAAGACTAACACGGCCGATAAGCGACATCCGGTGGTCGTAACTTGGGTTGAGTTTGGCAAAGAGATTAAAGAGCGGACTGAATTTATGCTGACTGATGCTGCACTGCGGACGCGCTTTCCCGTGCGACTCGGACAAAGCTTTTTTCGGGATATGGGATCCCATGAAACAGCACAGGTTATTGATATTTTCCACTAAGAATAATGAATAAAATTAAAACCATGCTTCAAAAATAAATATTTAATATGACTCACTCATCATGGCCTCAGGATGCTTTTGTATCCTGAGGCCATTTTTTTATCAATATTATGCTTCTGGCATGTCAAATTAGCCCACATTGATAACAGACTCCAATCCAATGATACGATCACAGATTGATACTTCGGTTTAAAAATATATGGACGGGAATAACAAAAAATTGAAGTGACGTCTCTCAAAATTTAAGTTTGATGATATTCTATATGCGACCTGATTTATATTTATGGTCTATAGTTGCGCGGTTTGTCGTAGCCTTCTCTATGACTGGAGAAGCCTCCTGATAAGCCGCGATATCAGCGTTTAACGCAAAGGAGAAAACATGAAGAAAAGAACACAACGACAATGGCTGGGTTTCAATTCGAAGCAGTTCCGGACAGTACCTGTCTTGACAGCTTTAGCTGCATTGACAATGCCATTTATGAGTGCAATTGCCGACACTCAGGTAGATGTTAGTGCAGCGGCACCGTCGGGTTTCGAAGCATATTATGCTTCTGAATCATTTGCTGGTTTGGCAAATAACGGCGATGCTGAAAATGGGTTAACTAACTGGTCATCGATTGGTGGCTATATCACTCATACCAATCAAGCAAGTCATAGTGGGGCCGCGAGTGTCCTCATTGTAAATCGTAACGCAACATGGAACGGTATTACATTTAAGCCTGCATCATTAGGCAATGGTAAAAAATATAATGTATCCGTCTGGGTCAGATTGGCTCCGGGGTCTCAGGGTGCGAATATTATCCTGACCGGTAAACGGACAGATGATGGTGATAGTTCGACAAGCAATGAGTATGTCCGGATTGCAAACGCATGGGCCACCGACTATCAGTGGACTGAGCTGAAAGGTTCATACACCCAGTCCGGGACACCGTTCCAGCACTTCATCATTGAATCTGATAATAGCACTGTCAGCTACTATGCAGATGATATGTCAGTTGAAGATGTTGGCGGTGGCGGTTCTGATAACTCCGGAAACGGTAAGAAATTCGTCGGTAATATCACAACATCTGGTCAGGTTCGCGGAGATTTCTCAAAATATTGGGATCAAATCACACCAGAGAATGAAGGCAAATGGGGTTCTGTTGAAAGAACGCGCGATGTTTACAACTGGAGTGGGATTGATGCCGCTTATAATTATGCGAAACAAAATAATATTCCATTTAAACAGCATACATTTGTCTGGGGAAGTCAGTATCCGACTTGGATTGATAGCCTGAGTCCATCTGATCAGGCGGCTGAAATCGAAGAATGGATCCGTGATTTCTGCTATCGCTATCCTGATGTTGCGATGATTGATGTGGTGAACGAAGCAACACCGGGTCATGCACCGGCTGAATATGCCAAAAGAGCTTTTGGTAATGATTGGATCATCAAGTCATTCCAACTGGCACGTAAATATTGTCCGAATGCAACATTGATTCTGAATGATTACAACGTGTTAAGCTGGAACACCGATCAATTCATTGAGATGGCAAAACCTGCGGTACAAGCTGGCGTTGTCGATGCTATTGGTCTTCAGTCTCATGGATTGGAAAACTTCTCGAATGCTGCATTGCAAGCGAATCTGAACAAAGTAATTGCACTGGGATTACCGATCTATATTTCGGAATATGATGTTGCCAGAAGCAATGACCAGACTCAGTTGGATATCATGAAACAACAGTTCCCGCTCTTCTATAACTCCGATGCAGTTGCGGGCATTACCCTGTGGGGATATGTGGTCGGCAAAACGTGGGTCGATGGCTCCGGACTGATTTATGACGACGGATCACCACGTCCGGCAATGAGCTGGCTGATGAACTACTTAGGCCGGTAATCTATGCAGTGATATGTTAGTTTCCCATTTAGAACCGATTTCCCATTTGGAACCGATGGGTTGAGCGAGCATATTGAATCACTGTATTTGATCCCCTCAGGTATTTGTCTGAGGGGATTTTTATATCTGGTGACTGAATGAACGGGACGGGGTCGAAAAACGGTGACAGTGAAGCGTTGTGATTGATGAATGAACACCGAATATAAAAAAGCCAGTGGGGTGTCGTTCCCACTGGCAAACCGTTTTCAATGGGGCACAAAAAGGATGCCCCGAGAGGTTTAGGAGATTATGCTTTTGCTTTTTCTAACGCTAGCTGAGGTTTGAGCATCGCATAGCCAAGACCTGTGATTGCTGTACCAACTGCGATAGCGACCAGATACATCAGAACCGGTGAAATTGCGTTTGGAATCAACAGCACGAACAGACCACCGTGAGGTGCCATCAGTTTTGCACCGAACAGCATCGATAATGCGCCGGTTACTGCACCACCCGCCATACAAGCAGGGATAACGCGCATTGGATCTTTAGCAGCAAATGGAATCGCACCTTCTGAGATGAAGCACAGACCCAGTACGAATGATGCTTTACCGGCTTCTTGTTCACTTTTCTCAAATTTATTTTTAGCAATAAAGGTTGCAACACCCATACCGAGTGCAGGCACCATACCGGCGGCCATGATTGCAGCCATTGGCAGATATTGTTGAGAAGCCAACAGACCAACACCGAAGGTATAGGCAGCTTTGTTGACCGGACCACCCAAGTCAAAGCACATCATTGCACCCAGAATAATACCCAGCAGGATTGCATTGCCTGAGCCCATATTCTCAAGGAATGAGGTCATCGCTGCCATGACATTCGCAACCGGTGTACCCACGATATAAATCATGATCAAACCAGTCGCCAGCGTAGCTAAGAATGGGATGATCAGAATCGGTTTCAATGCTTCCATCGATTGAGGCAATTGTACTTTATCCGCAATCAGTTTGGCTGCATAACCGGCGATGAAACCCGCAACAATACCACCAAGGAAACCGGAACCGATAGAGCTGGCTAACATACCACCGACTAAGCCTGGGGCAAGTCCGGGACGGTCTGCAATAGAGAAGGCAATGTAACCGGCCAGTACCGGAATCATCAGCGCAAATGCTGAACCACCACCGATTTTCATCAGTGCAGCAGCCAGTGTTCCTTCTTCTTTAAAGGCTTCAATCCCGAAGACGAATGATAATGCGATGATCAAACCACCGGCAACGACCACAGGTAGCATGTGTGATACACCGGTCATCAAGTGTTTATATACACCTTTCTTCTCTTCAGTTGCCGCTTCACCGGAACCTGCAGAACCTTGATAAACAGTCGCCTGAACGAATGCTTTTTCGATCTCTTCCTGTGTTTTCTTCAGTGCCGGTCCAGTTTTAGTCCGGTAGAGTTTTTTACCGTTGAAGCGGTCCAGTGGTACCTCAATGTCAGCGGCAATGATGACGAGATCAGCTGCTGCAATTTCTTCGGCTGTCAGTTGGTTTTTCGCACCGACAGAACCACGCGTTTCCACTTTAATCTGGTGTCCCATGGTTCGGGCGGTATTTTCCAGAGCTTCAGCAGCCATGAATGTATGCGCAACACCGGTAGGGCAGGCTGTAATCGCAACGATTTTCTTGGCGGTACTTGCTGATGCAGCTGGCGCTGCGGGGGTAACCGTTTGTGCTTTGTCAAGGATTTGCGCTTGTTCAGCGGCCGTTTTCAGATAAGCAGCCGGATCCGCTGTACATGCGGCAATATCGCTTTGGTAAACTTTTTTGCCAACGAAACGGGTGGTATCAACAGGTGTATTGGCAGCAATGACAACCAGCTCCGCTTCAGCAATATCAGCATCAGTGAGCGTATAGCCATCGACAACGGAAGAGTGACATTCAACCGTTGCTGACCAATCCAGAGACTTTGCTGCTTGCTCTAACAAACCGGCAGCGAGAATACTATTTGCGACGCCGCTTGGGCACGCGGTGATAATGGCAATTTTCATAGTTACGACCTTATTGTTGTCCTTAATTACTAGCCTCAGGGCTATACGGTTGTAATTGGATCTGCTGTTGTAGGGTGTTTAACTCTTGGATATCGGCTACACCGACACCCACCTGACTCACTGCTAGTGCAGATAATGCCGTTGCAAAGGTAAGTAGTTCCTCCTTCTTCATGGACTGCATATGTCCCCAGCACAACCCGGCAACCAGCGTATCACCGGCGCCGACGGTACTGATAACATTCATCCGAGGTGGTTTTGCATGTAGCCATTGATCATTGTTCAGCCACATTACCCCGTTTGCACCCATTGAGACGACGATATTCTCAATCTCTTTTGCGGCGAGTTCACTCGCTGCTTGCTGGCATTCGGCCGCAGACTCAAGCGGTCTGCCGACGAAATGAGACAATTCTTCATCATTCGGTTTGATTAACCACGGATGAGCATCCAGACCGGCTGCAAGCGCATCGCGGCTGCTATCAAACAACACTTTCTTACCCAGTTGGTGCAGTTTCTCGATCCAAGATGCACACAGCTGAGGTGAAACGCCTTTCGGCAAACTGCCTGCCAGTACAAAGTATTCGTGATCTTCGGCCAGACGGAACAACGTGTTTTCAAATTCGTCAATAGCTTGTGATGACACTTCGACACCGGGGAAGTTGATGTCGCTGACTTCACCGGAAGATTCAACCAGCTTGACGTTAATTCGGGTTGCGCCATCTACACGGATAAATTCATCCGTTGCGCCCATTGCTTCAAATAGCTGACAAAAAATGTCTTGATTATCTTTGCCCAGAAAACCAGTCACTGTTACTTCGGCACCCAGATCACTGAGCACCTGAGCAACGTTGACCCCTTTCCCTGCGGCATGCAGTGACCCTTGCTTGACCAGACTGACTGACCCCACTTGTAATGTGTCGAGGCTGCCGGTCAGATCCAGTGCCGGGTTGAGTGTAACGGTGACTACTCGATTCGTCATAATAATCCCTTACTGTTCGCCTAAACCTGCATTAATCGCGACACCCAGTGCTTCAAGCGCTTGGCTTGCATCAGGGCCGTTGGCGGTAAATTCAAGTCGGTGCCCGCATTTCACACCCAGTGCGATCACTTTCATCAGGCTTTTGGCATTCACTGCTTTGCCATCACCATCGAGGTTGGCGACTTTGATGTCAGATTCAAATTTCTTCGCTTCTGCCACCAGCATCGCTCCCGGACGGGCGTGCAGACCATGAGCATTTTTCACTTGGAAAACCGCAGTGTTGGCGTCGTTATCTGCGCTTGCCGGTGTTGATTCAGCCAAACCGAATGCCGCTAGAACTGCTTGCTTGTCACTGGTAAATAGAGTGTCTTGCTTTTTCTGGAACACAATATCAGTGATTTTTTGCATCAGTGGCTGATGTGCACCATTGCAAGCTGCAACCACGAGCAGTCCTTTAACCGACTGTCCTTGTACGTCAAAAGCATCGCTGGCAGTAATGAATGCCAGACCGGTGCGGGCAACACCACGATTGCTACTGGTGAGCCACAGCCCACCACCGAGTGGCGTCGCTTCTTTGGCGATCACATCCGCAACAAAATCGCTGCTGACACAGCCTTTGTTTTTCAACAGGCCACTGGCTACGGCCGTCAGCGGAGTCATATCGGTTGCCGGAAATTGCAGTTGAATCAGCGAGTCATCAAAGTCGGCTTCAAACTGAACGTCACCATTGAGTAGGGCAATGATTTCTTGCGCTTTACTTGCTTGTTGCAATTTTTGTTCAACACCATCGGCTGACAGTACTTTAGTCAGCTGTTTCAGAATGCCGAGATGTTCATCAGATTTGGCTGCAATCCCGATTGCAACATAAACGGTATTACCATCACCCCAGTCAACACCCTGAGGAAAATGGTGAACAGCAACACCGGTTTGTTTGACTAAAGAACGAGTGTCGGTTGTACCGTGCGGAATTGCAATTCCATTACCGAGGAATGTTGAATTTTGTGCTTCCCGATTGAGCATTCCATCTACGTAACCAGTATCGACGAGCCCCTTTTCGCTCAGGTGAGTAGCAATGGCACGGATTGCATCTTGTTTATTCGATTGAGACTGTTCCAGATGAATGTCATGAGGAGTGAGTTGCAGCATGTTTGGCCCCTTTAATTGCCTTATTTGGCGCTTTGAGTGCGGACACATCCGATAGCTCTCTAATGGAGTTTCTGGGCGGGAAGATCATCCCGTGGTGTCTGCACCATTTGTTTTATCATTAAAATAGCTGAATCGTTTCAGTGTCTATTTAAAAAAAGTCAGCAAAAATCACTTCATATTGCTCATAATATCGAAGTTATCTAATAAATAGTCCAAAAAACTAGATTTCGCTATCATTTTTGAATTTTGCTGAATCCTTTCAGCTTTTATAGTGAATCGATTCAGCATATAGTTCAATCCTATTGAGGATCTTAATTTTTATTTCTATGATCCGACGCACACTAAAAAGAGTAGCGATATGACACTAGATGAAATTGCCAAATTAGCGGGCGTGTCTAAAACCACTGCAAGTTATGTGATCAATGGAAAAGCACAAAAGTATCGCATCAGTGAAAAGACCCAGTTGAAAGTTATGGATGTGGTGAATGCGCATAATTACCGTCCGGATCACACCGCTTCGGCTCTGCGGGCTGGGAACAGCCGATCATTCGGCTTGATTATCCCGGATCTGGAGAATACCAGTTATGCGCGTTTATCTAAATTACTAGAACAAAATTCCAGACAGGCGGGATATCAAATCCTCATTGCTTGCTCGGATGACAATCCCGAAACTGAAATGTCCGTCGCCAATACACTGATTGCTCGCCGGATCGATGCACTGTTTGTCGCCAGTTCGATTCCCAATGCCAGTGAGTTTTACTATGGGCTTCAACAATCCGGCACACCAGTGATTGCGATTGACCGTCCGTTGGATGATGAATTCTTTGCGTGTGTCGTCAGTGAAGATTATAGTGCGGCTCTGGAGTTGACCGAATCGGTTCTGGATGATCAGCTTCAGTCGATTGGTCTGATTGGTGCATTGCCGGAGCTGAGTATTTCTACCGATCGCCAGTTGGGATTCGAAGCTGCGGTGAAAGCAAGAGGGATTCAGATTCTAGAAGGGTATGGTAATCACTTTAACCGCGAAGAGGGCAAGAAAGTTTTTTCTGAGTGGGTGAATAAGGGCACTGTACCGGAAGCGATTGTGTCAACCTCATACACGTTATTGGAAGGAATTCTGGATGTGTTACTGGAACATCCACAACTGATGGACAACATCCGGTTGGCAACCTTCGGGGATAACCGCCTGCTTGACTTTTTACCGCTGAAAATTAATTCACTACCGCAGCAGTTTGAACTGATCGCAGACAGCGCATTGGCTGTCGCTTTAAATGCAACCGCGAAACGTCATCAGCCCGGCATTGAATTAGTCCCGCGGAAGTTACGGGTACGTCGCAATCCGAGCCATTCATAGTGAGATGAGTCCGGTTTAAGTAAATATCATCGGGGTGAGCATCATCAACAGATGATCACCCTTGTTCAGAAGTAAACCAACAGATACAAGCCAATCTGTTCAACGCTCATGGCTGTGGGGGACAGGTGAGTGCTGCGATTCCCCTATAATATGACCAACGATTGAAAACATCATCGGGATACTAAACTGATGGCGATAAGTGCCTGACCCTTCAGCAACTTCATATAAATTCGGAAAGCAATTGTAATTGCTATAGGGGTACTCCCTCATTTCGAAAATCATTCCGGCTTTGATGAGTGC
Source organism: Vibrio rubrogenes (assembly GCF_059641415.1). Classification (NCBI taxonomy): domain Bacteria; kingdom Pseudomonadati; phylum Pseudomonadota; class Gammaproteobacteria; order Vibrionales; family Vibrionaceae; genus Vibrio; species Vibrio rubrogenes. Next base: position 25,626 of record NZ_JCARSY010000016.1, on the reverse strand, counting down.
GTTACTCACATCAGAGATGGTGTGCAAAAATTCATAGGTGGTATATGAGCCTTGATCATCAGGGCTGTTCACATATGACTTTTGGTCTTTAAACGCGATTGCATCTCCTTGATGACAGTAATCGTAGCCGATGCCGGCAAATTCATCGTCAAGTACATTGAGAAACGGATGAAACTCAACCATCACCAAGCGACCGTCATCTTTCAAGTGCCGGCGGATCACTTGTGCCCATTGCTCAAGATCAGACAACCAATTGATCACCCCGTAAGAGGTGTAGATGATGTCAAACTTCTGATCCAGTTGCAGCGTTAAGACATCTTGGCAGACGAATTCTGCCGGGATATTCAGTTCAGCAGCCAGTGCTGTAGCCGTTTTGATCGCTTCAGGTGAATAATCTACCCCGGTTACGTGAGCTCCGGCATGTGCTAATGACAGGGTATCTTGGCCAAAATGACACTGTAGATGAAGGACCTCTTTATCTTGCAGATCCCCCAATAATTGTTTATCGAGCGCTTTGAGTGAGTCAGGATTTTTTTTGAATTCATTCATAGCGTAAAAATCGGAGTGTATATGAATTGGCACCCACGTGTTCCAGACATGGATATTTTTTGCATTAACAGTAGTCAATTTTGGTGATCCTCATTGGCACGTTTGGGGAAAATTTTACCATATGCATCGCAAATATTATCGAGACATTGTGTTTCGCTCCCAGAAAAACCAGTCGATGCCCACCCTTTGGGAATGACTTTATTCTCCGGCCAGATCGAATATTGCTTTGATTGATGATAAACGACTTGATAATTCATACTATCTCCGTGTGACTGGAATCTCGTTATCTTGCACTCCATCTTGGCAGATGAAGTACAAGATATATTTAACGATTCTGGTTTTAACTAATCGGTATTTAGCGTATTGACAGTCGCTGGTTGTAATATCAGGCAGCTACTCTCTATTTGTTTTTCATTGGATATATCACAAGTATCTGCAACATTTTGTGCCTTTATCGTAATATAATTTCCTTCCTTCCATCGCTCTAACAGGTTGTCATAGTTTTCATCTAACGGGTTTTCAGACTGACCAAGAGGGTGGATAAACAGACTATCATCCAGATCATTTAAATTAATGATATGTCGATAACTCGCACCTTCAACTTGAGTAAATGAGTGATCATAGCCGCCATCATTGATTGTCTGATTACCACCGGCGGTACTCACCTGACGGTTGAAAATATCCTTAAGGAGCGGTACGTCACCAAAGACACTGTTCTTAAAGCTGGCAAGGTGAATCTTGCCCCAGTGCCAGTTTTCGGGTGTATTTCCTTTATCATCGATGAGCTTTTGCATCGCGACTTGTAAACTATTTTGCAAGAACGTATCACAACCGGAGAACCCGGCTTTTTGACAATACTGACCGTTTTGGCTTAATTGTGAAAAAATGAATAATGGCTCGTCTGAATCAGACTGATATTTGCTCGGATAAAGGCGATTTATCTCTCTGTCCCAATAGGCAAAAATGCTGGCAGCAATACTATTCTCAGTCATCTGCCCATCCCAACTTGTGAGGTATTCGAGTCCTCTTTCGCTATCTTTATTTAACGGTTTTGTCGCCAGAAGGATAGGGCGGAGTTGGAGCCAGATTTCATTTTTAACATCATTCTGAATATCAATATTATCTTTCATTGATAATTTTGATTTAGATGAAATTAACTCGATGATTCTTTCTACCCGATATGGGGCAGCCATCCATCTTAAATCGATTTGATATGGGTAACTGTCTGGTGCTGCTTTATTATTAGCAGAAGCAATAAAGCCGGTTTTCGGATTATAGCTTTGTGGTAATTGATCGAAAGGAATATAGCCTTGCCAGCCTTGCCAAGACTGACTTGAAACAAGCCCATAGGCAGTTTGGGTACGTAGCGGAACCTTTCCGGCCAGTTTATAACCGATATTCCCCTCTGTATCTGCATAAACAAAGTTTTGCGCTGGTGTCACATATGTACTGAGTGCTTTCAGAAAGTCTTGCCAGTTGCGGGCATAATTCATTTCAATGAAGCTGCCCACCGTGACATCCGTGTCCATTAATGCTGACCACTGAATGGAAATATATTTGTTATCTTGATTTGATGGCAAATCAATGTAGTCATTAATAATTGGACCATTCTTAGTGCTGAGCACCTGATATTTGACGTCTTCTTCACCTTTTACTTTGATGACTTCATCTCGTGAGAAAATATTATTATTGCCATCTTCAACAATTAACTCTAAATCATTAGGATTGACATTCGTTGATCCCCATGCGATGTGATCATTATGGCCTTCAATCACTCCGGGGACTCCGGGTATCGTTGCACCTGTGACGTGTAGGGTCGGCCCTTTGATCTCGGCAAGGTAGAATAAGGATGGCGAAGATAACCCCAGATGTAGATCATTGGCTAATATAGGTTTGCCTGTGGATGTTTTTGAACCGGATAAAACCCAATTATTCGAGCCCTTTGTATGATTCGGAAATAAGTTAGTTACTTTTTTTACTGCAGCTGAAGATGCAAAAATACTGTCGGTATCCGCTGAGTTTTGAGAGATGGATTGATGGCTATCAACAGAATCTTTATCGCTGAATGTGATCTGTCTGAGATCTGACTCTGACATAATTGTCGGACCTGAATCAGGATACTTTGGATGCAAAACCGGGATCATCGCTTCACCTAAATCATTCATGATCTCCTGATTTTTTAACTTCTCACTCCAAGTGGACTGTAGATTGTAGGCCAACATTTTCTGCCATGCGATACTGTCTGTTTCGGACCATCTCTGCGGCTTAAAGCCAAAGATTTGAAATTCTATTGGCAGTTTCTGTTGCGCTATGAATGCATTGACACCTTGTGTATAACTCACAATGAGTGCTTTCTGTTTCGGGGTGAACTTCGGCCATGACTGTTCCGCTGAGCGATAAAATCCCCAAGTGCGCATAAATTTATCAGTTTCTACGGTGTCGGCACCGAACACTTCACTGAGTTGCCCTTTAACCGTTAAACGTTGCAGCTCCATTTGCCAGAATCTATCTTGTGCATGTAAATAACCTAATGCATAAAACGCATCGGCATCTGAAGCCAAAGCATCGATATGTGGTATACCATAATTGTCACGAAAGACGACAACCGGCCCGTCTAATCCGTTTAATTTGACAGTTCCCGTTCGCTGACTCTCTGTTTGGCTGAGCATATAATATAAGGACGCTAAAATTAGTCCTGATATTAAAAATAACATGTAGAAAATAAATTTTTTAGATTTTATCAGATTCACTTTTTCACCCATATTGAATTCGTTCGTATCATATCTTTACGGCTAAATATTTAGTGTTTAAAAGAGGCCAGTTGCTCATTAAATGGGATTGTTCGACGGTCTATATCAATCTTCATCCGATGCATCCAAAAAGAGTCCATACGAAGCGCATCACTCGCATGAGCAAGCTGGGCTCTGCAACTTTTAAAACCGGGGCCATTGCCATATTCCAAATGATCAGACCAGGTTAACGGGGTATTTTTTTGATCCTCAATGGTCGGTGCAAGTTCCCATACCGAGTCATTCCCCGACATTTCATTTTCTAATGATGCTCTGATTTTATCTCCAATTTTAAAGTGAGCTTCCCGGAATGGAATTTGATATTCCTTGACCAGATGTTCGCATATATATGTGGCGCAGGTTACATGCTTAATAGCAGATGACGTTGTATTCGTTGTATTCACTGTTAAATATTCGATATGTTTTTGCATGACTTTAAGTGATTTATTACATTGAAATATACTTTCGTGGAAGGGAATGATCGCTTCCGTGCCAACTTCTACCGAGTTAGAAAATGGGGTTTTCTGCATCGTGTTAAACATTTTTGCTTGATTCGATATGATCGATGCACAATATCCTTTTACTTTTTCCAACAAATATGGATTCTTTTTTTGGGGCATCATTGAAGAACTGCCACATAATGAATCTGGCAATTCAATAAAAGAAAATTCATTTGTCGTCCAAATATGGAAGTCAGTGGCAAGACGACTGATGGTAACGGCAATCGTGCTCAGGGTGTTTTGGATCCGCAGAGCGATATCGCGATTTGCGATTGCATCCAATGCATTTTTAGCAACAGATTGAAATCCTAATGCATGAGCGACTTCGGTTGGATTAATCGGGAGTGTTGTTCCTGCACAGGCACCACTTCCCATCGGACACGTTAACAAATCCACAAAGTGATGTTTCAATTCAGCCATGTCGCGGGATAGAACCTGATCAAGCCCTAAGTAATAGAAGGCTAAATTGCTTGGTAATGCGGTTTGATACTGGCTGTAAATCGGGAAAACAGTGGATAAGTTCTCTTGCGCTTGACGCAGCAAAGTAGCACGAAATAACCAGAGTGATTCAAAGATTTCTATCGTGAACTGGCGTGCAGTCAATTTGAACAATGTCGCATTAATATCATTACGGGAGCGACCGGTATGAATTTTGCCAGCAATATCAATCCCTAATTTCTCAATTAAGTAATTTTCGTAAATCAGATATGTACCGCGTGCAGAAACGAACGATTTCAGCTGCGCGAAATCATGTTTCTGTAAATCAGATATTTCAGCCAATATTTTCCGGGTTGCTTCGTTGGACAAAAACCCCTGATTAAATAACATCATGACATGTGCTGAATCAATCCATGACAAATGCCGGTACTCTTCAGATAAATCATGTCGGGGGTAGCGTTGGGCAATCAGCTGATGTAGTTCTTCATCCAGCGCGGCGGCTAATCGACCGGTGTTTTTCAGCGCTGAATCCGTTATTGCTGAATCATGACTAAAGACAACGTCAGCATTGCCTATCTCATTTTCAGCCTGATTGATCGCGGCTTGATTCTGAGTCGCAGTGGTAATCACAAAACCTAAACGGTCACTGAAATCATGGGCTAAAGAGATATATGAACCCAACGGTTTTGTGATGCGTATGGCACTGTCTGCTGGCTTCACCAAGTCTGTGAAGTAACCATTTTGCCTGGCAATGATAAACCGAATACAAGCGTGCAAATGATGTTGACTCTGTAGTTGAGTCGGCCTGCCGGTATATAGGCGCAGTGTTTGTAACACCAGGTCTAACCCGGTCGCCTGCTTAATCAGTTCGGGGATCATTCCCCCGGCCAATCTGGGATTAATTTCAATGAGGTAAGGGGTGTTATGCCGTACCCGGATTTCAGTGTGAGCGGGGCCAAAGTGATAATCTATTGCACTGAGAGCATTGATAACCAGTGCTTCGATTTTGGCACTGAGCTGAGGATCAATTTCAGCGGGGAACTCGTGGCCGGATTCAATAAAGTAGGGCGGAGACGTAAGATGTTTTTGGGTGATCCCAATAACGTGAGTCGTACCATCCTGAGAAAACGTTTCTACAGAAAATTCCTCGCCTGCAACATATTCCTGTACTAACACACTCTGCTTTGTGGCGGATAGAGGATGGTTGACCGGCTGCGCGAAAATCTTTTCAACGTGTGTCTGAAGTTCCGTTAAGTCATTACAGAGTTTGACAAGTGAACTGCCGGAACCTGATGTCGGTTTGGCAACAACCGGAAACTTAAAATGACCCGAATAGCGATCTAAAGCTTGAACATCACAAATTTCAACCGTATGTGGAACGGCCAGATCAGCCGTATTCAAGATATGACAAAGCTGAGCTTTATTTCTTGCATGGCTCACAGCCGTTGGCGTGTTTGCGGGCAGACCAAACGACTTCGCAAGTTTAGCTGCGGTCTCAATATAGTATTCAGAAGAAGAAAATATACCCACAACATTTGAATATTGGCTGATCAGTTTGAACAAATTATCGTCATCCGTCGTGTTACAAATGACGGGATGGATGAATAATTTGCTCAGAAAGGGATATTTCTCGGGTGTGCTTGTTAAGAAAACAGGCACAAATCCTTCTTTTATCGCTAAATCTACAAACTGTTCACCAGAGCCTGAAGTGTTGCTCTCAATAAATATAATACATTCGTTATTCATGATAACTGAGCTCCAAAACCTCTTCATAAGTTCTGCGTCCCCAGTGAAACGCGCACCATGTACCAGTGGCATCACGAGGGTGATCAACGTGTTGAGGTTTTAATGTCGTGGTCGGGCGATAGAAATCCTGCTGGCTTTTCCATGTTTCGTTGTAGACCGTATCTTGATAGCGATATCCTTCATCAGGAGCGATAAAAACATACTGATTCGCTGGATCTGATTTGGCTTTATAGGCTGCGACTTGATAAGCAGCACCGCTGGTTGGCCCACAGAATAAACAAGCATTTTCTAACAACTCGATTGTGTGGTGGTACGCATCTGAGGCGCAAACCCAATGGATTTCATCGTACAGTGAATGGGATACATTCTTGGGTAAAATCGTATTACCCAGACCGCGTAATTGTCTGACGCCATTGGGTTGTCCGAAGAGGACACTATTAAACGTGTCTACCCCAATTAAAGGTATTCCGGAATGGTAGGTTCTCATACCACGAATGGTGCCACCGGTGGAGCCACCTGAGCCGACAGAACCGACAAGAACTAAGTTTTTCCCCAGTTTTTCTACGATTAAACGCCCTAACGCTTCATATGATTTACCATTATCGGGATTATCATACTGCCGCATCCAGAAGGAATTCGGGTTATCTTGAATGTACTGATGCAGGGCTTTTAATCTTAAATGTTGATATGAACCCGGTATCGACGGATTCGTCACGATAACGATTTCGCCACCGAGTAATTTCAGCTTTCGGTGGAGGTGCTCATCAATCGCCGGATCCCCGAAAATGACGAACTTTAAGCCAAGCTCGCGACAAACCATCGCAACACCTAAAGCGAATGTCCCCGAAGATGTTGCAACAATGGTTGTATTACTTTTTATTTCTCCGCGTTGAATACCTTGTTCAATAATATATCTCGCCGGAAGTATTTTCATGACAGAAAAAACACAAGCATATAAATTTTCTCTGACATGTACTAATTTAGGCATACTAAACGCCATTGAGGAATTTTCAAAAATATCTAATTGTGCAGAAATTTCCATGAGTTACGATCCATATAATTTATCTATTAGAATCAGGCTATAAAAGGGTTCTTATCTCGATGTGATGGTTTTAATCATATTTAATCTTAAATGAGCCCCACCAATGTGAATTCAGTTATTTACATTTTATTACAAGTAATTAAATTTAAGGATATATTTATAACGCCATTTCATACCTGTTCTAACAGACTGAAATTAAATCTGTATCTTCAATCGGTGATGCGCAATAACCTCATGATAATACTTAACAGTTATTCATTAGACAGGAATGGGATGCGAAATTGAATGCTCCTACAGTAGGGATCACCAACATTTGCTAGGAACTATACAGAACAAAAAACACAATTCAAGAGAAATTTTAATCGATAAAAATGTTATTATAAAGCATTAGATTCTTTATTTTTAGCAAAAATATAGTGTTATATTCTGTTTATTGTGATTTTTATAGTTTATAATTCTTATTAATGTGCTCAAGATCATACAAGGCCAAAAAAGTATTATTCCCAGTTGAATAGGCGCAAGATGTGGAATAGTTTAGTGTCAACCGAGCTAGTTTTATTGAGTCAAATTTTATTTTGAAATAATGTAACTTTTAGCCATGATTAGCGATAATTATAGAATTATTCATATTTGAATAAAATAATGTGATTCGCTATCAAGATTACACGTTAATAAATATTACTAACCATATTAAGTGTGGTTGGTGAGTTTTTTTGTGAAAAATAAATTCTGATAATAAAGTGGGACATATGCAATATAATTTTAGGAATGATTGCTTTTGGAATGCTATCCCTGCTTGGGAATATATAGGGCGAGAAGAATTTTCTGACTATAAATGGCAATTAAAGAATTCAATTCATTCATTAGATCGAATTGTAAGCTTATTGTCGAGTATTGTTGATCCGATATTTTTAGCCGATATCAGGAGTGGACTAGAAAAAAGTGCGATGAATATACGGATCACGCCTTATCTTTTTTCACAAATTGATTGGTCAGATCCATACCATGATCCGCTGCGAAAACAGTATCTTCCGCTGGAAAGCGAAATGAAATCGCCTCATCCGTGGAGTGATGATGACAGTCTGGCAGAGAAAAAGAATGGTAAGGGGTCTCTGATTGTTCATCGTTATCCAGACAAAGTGTTATTTCTGCCAATTACTGTTTGTCCTGTTTATTGTATGTACTGTACGAGAAGCCGGCTTGTCGGTGGCTCGACAAAAACCAAAGAAAAGGATATGTATGCCCCGAAGCCCAAAAACTGGACCGAAGCATTTCATTACCTGAGAGAAAATGAAGACATAGAAGATGTGGTCATTTCGGGAGGGGATCTTTATCAGATATCTGCCAAGCATATCGAGTTAATCGGTAAATCATTATTAGATATCCCCAATATACGCAGAGTCAGATTTGCAACCAAGGGGTTAGCTGTTTTACCCATGAAAGTATTGGGTGATCATGACTGGACCAATGCAATTTCTAATGTCGTTGAATATGGACGGGAAAAGGACAAGCAGGTATTTCTTCATACTCATTTTAATCATCCCAAAGAAATTACAGAGTGGACTAGAGAAGCATTATCACTTCTTTTCAAGAAGGGGATTATTGTTCGGAACCAGTCTGTTTTATTAGCGGGGGTGAATGATAACCCGGAAACAATGAAGACGCTTATCAAGTATCTCTCATATATGGGGGTTCAGCCTTATTATATTTATCTTCATGATATGGTTCCCTATTCAGAGCATTTAAGAACATCATTAAAAACAGCCGTTCATATAGAAAAATCTATTCGTGGAAGTACGGCTGGTTTTAATACGCCAACGATTGTTTGTGACTTGTTGATGGGAGGCGGGAAGCGTCAAATTTGTTCTTATGAATACTATGATGAATTATCCGGTATATCTTTATGGAAATCTCCAAACCTCGATCCGGATAAAATTTTCTTTCATTGTGATCCTCTGGATGAACTCAGCAAAGAGGGTCGTGAAATATGGTGCGACAAAAAGAAATTAGACGCTCATAAAGACCTGTTAATTCAAAAAATCAATCAATAGTATTGGATCTTAGCGAGGAATAGATCGTGGAAAAAACGAATGAAAATAATAGCATGGTAAATTGCTTTAATGAATGGGATAAATTAGAAGAAGTTATTGTTGGTATTGCAGATGAATCAATGGTGCCGACATGGCATTCATATATGGGACCGGTATTACCAGAGAAACAGCATGACTTTTTTAAAGAAAATGCAGGTAAGCCGTTTCATCATGAATTAATTCGTAATGCCAATCATGAATTAGATATGTTTGCTCAGTTATTGGCGTCACGAGGTATTGTTGTTCGCCGCCCGACTAACTATGGTTTTGCAAAATCTTACGCAACACCGGACTGGAAGGAAGATAATAGCCTTTATGCCGCGATGCCGCGTGATTTATTGCTTGTGGTGGGTAATGAAATTATTGAATGCCCGATGTCATGGCGCTCCCGATATCATGAAGTGAATGCTTATCGCCCGCTGTTGAAAGAATATTTTGCCTCAGGATGTAAATGGTCAAGCGCCCCTAAACCACAGCTAACTGATGAACTTTACCAAGAGAATTTTGTACCGGGTAAAAAAGGTGAGCGTTTTAAATCTTGTCTTACTGAGTTTGAACCGACTTTTGACGCTGCTGATTTTGTTCGGTGTGGCAAAGATATTTTCGGTCAGTTAAGCCATGTCACGAATCAGAGCGGATTTGATTGGCTAGAGCGGCATTTGGGGGATGAGTATCGTCTTCATCAATTAGAGTTTGACGATCAACATGCTATGCATATTGATACGACATTTATGCCGCTTGCGCCCGGGAAATTATTAGTTCATCCGGACAAAATCCGTACCTTACCGAAACAATTTAAAGATTGGGATATTATTACTGCACCCACGCCATGTTTCCCTGATTCTTACCCACTCCATTTTTCGAGCAAATGGATCAGTATGAATATTTTTATGATTGATGAAAACATCGCAATTGTCGAGCAAGATGAGAAAAGTATCCAAGATACTTTAATGCAGCATGGCATTGATGTGATTACAACACCATTTAAAAACTTCAACGCACTTGGTGGTTCTTTCCACTGTGCCACATTAGATATTCGTCGGCGCGGAAAATTACAATCATATTTCAACTAAATTAAATTCACGGGGTAAAGAATGTTCACATTGACGCGGTCGCAAGAAAATATTTGGATTGATTGTAAGTTAGGTGATGACAACGCTAGCTATAATACATATTTTGTATTTGATATTGTTGGTAAATTTAATAAGGATGCATTAAAAGAAGTATTCTCTTTATTTATCAATCGTTATGAAACAACGCGATCTTATTTTTTAGAAACAGATGGCATGCCATATCGTTATTTGGTCGATCATGTGTCAGTAGAATTCATTGAGAAGGATATTGTTTTCAATGAACAACTTGAAAATATCAGTGAACTTTCAGATATCATCTATTGTCATTTTAATTTAGAAGAATTACCCCTGTTTAAAGCCGGATTTCTCACTATATCAGAGGAGAGGGCTTTATTTGTTGTTAACTTCCATCACATTGTTTCTGATGGATTATCCGGAAAAATTCTGATTGATTTTTTAAACAATGAATATAACCGTATCGTCAATGATACGGTTCCATTCAATGAAACAAATGATTCAATCGATCTGACTCAGGTCTTGGAGATCGAAAAGGAGTTATTTACTCATGAAAAGAATGAGGCAGACAGCGACTACTGGTGTCATTTACTCCAAGATAAGGAACAGGCTCTTGAACTGCCATTCAGAAAGTATAAAGAGCAAGATGAAAAATTTAGTCGATACCATTTCTTCCAGCTTGGTGGAGACTATGTTCAACAAATCAAAAATTACTGTATCACCAACAGAACATCACCATTCATTGTGATGCTGACAGCATACTCGGCAACATTGTCGAGATTTTCTAATGCGAATCAATTTGCCATATTACACCCGGTACAGGTTCGTCGTCCTCAGTATGCTAAATTACCGGGTTGTTTTGTGAACAATATTCCTTTTTGGGTTGATTTGGCAGAAAATGATGATCTGGGTACATTGGTTAAGAAAAATACGCAACAAAGAATCAAATCCAAAAAACATCAGCTGTACACATATACTCAGATTTTAACTGATCTGAGAAATGCCGGTAGCATGACTGACGGTAAAGTGATCAATGTCGGCATCAACGAAGTTGCAATCAGCCAAGTTAAACTGGTGCTGGACGACTGTGAAGTACACAATATTACCCCAGAATTAAATGTGAGTGATCATGATCTCTATCTTGAATATGAATTATCAGATTCCGGGATCGACTTAAGAATTAATTATAAAGAAAGAAAATTAAGTAGTGCCTTGATTAAAAGTTTTACGTCATATTTCAACTATTATCTGGATGCATTGCTTGAAGGAAGCACTGAGAGCCTCATTCAATTAAATGAGCGTTACTATCACAGCCACTTGTCGGATGCTTCAATCATTGGTGGTGAACGTCGTGATGATGATATTTCAGTCATCACGAATGCGATTGATGCCCATGCTGCTGCTTCGCCCGATAAAATCTCACTGATTACAGAGCGGCAACGCTTATCATATGCTGATTTGCAGCAAGAGATCTTAAAAAGAGCGACGGTTTTTCAGCAGTCAGATATTCAGCCAGAAACAGTTGTATCAGTGCTGGTTGCAGATCGGCTTGAGCATATCTTATGTATGCTTGCTTGTTTTAAAATCGGGGCCGTATACCTTCCCTTAAATACCAATCTCCCTCATAAAAAAATCACGGATATTCTTGATTCAAGCACAACTTTCATCATTGCAGATCGACATTCATCTTCGCAAGCGCTGGAATCAAATGGTTATGATGTTATTTATGCTTCAGAGCACGTTGACAGCGTAGATACAGGCAGTTTTCAAACTTATCATCATCGACCAAACGATGGCGCAGCCATTATTTATACATCAGGCACAACCGGTAAACCCAAAGGCATTCAAATTAATCATCAAGGGTTGATGAACTATGTGAATTCAGTCGGCAATCATTATCGTATTTCGAGTCATGATATTGGTTTACAATTTGCCAGTATCGGCCCGGATACCATTCTGGAAGAAGTCCTTGTTCCGTTAAAATTTGGCGCAAGTTTGGTTATTTCTCCTGAAATTCATGACGCCTATCAATCACTCCTTTCACTAGTGGCACGTGAGAAAATCAGTTATCTGACATTGCCCACCGGCTATTTCTCCAGCTTACTTGATTTTGTCATCGATGCTGATTGTCACCATGATTTAGCGACATGTCGTTTGATTAACGTCAGTGGTGAGAAACTCTTCTATCATGTGATCGAAAAATGGGAAAAATGCGGTTTGAATGATATTGAACTATTCAATATCTACGGCCCGAGTGAATCAACGATTGCAGTTTGCTATCACAAAGTCGGGAAGCCAGAGGATTACGCTGAAAAAGATATTCCTATCGGGTTACCGATTGCAAATACTGAATTATATGTATTGGATCAGAACCTGTTACCCGTTCCGCATGATGTTGAAGGTGAGCTTTATATCGGCGGCGATTATATCGCCGATGGTTATTTTAATGATGATGAGTTAACACGGCAGTCTTTTATCAATATCCCGTTGGGTCGGTCTCAGTCACAGCGAGTCTACAAAACTGGTGATATCTGTATTTATTCACAAGACGGGCAGTTATACCATCGCCATCGTCGAGATAACCAGCTAAAAATCAGAGGCTATCGGGTCGAAACCAGTGAAATTGAAAATGTGTTATTGATGGTGCCGGCGATCGATACTGTTGCGGTTGTACCTCATGTTTCCAGTCATCACGAGGTTCAGTTAGTTGCGTATATCGGTTCGCTGGATGATGCGATCGTGAGCCGGGCGAAACAAGTCATTGCGCAACATTTACCATCCTATATGATGCCTGCGCGATTCATTTGTCTGCCAGAATTACCCTTAACAGCATCAATGAAAGTTGATAAGCAGCAGTTATCACAACTGGCGCTGCCCGCTCACTCGTCAGAGAAAGTGTTGCCTGAGAATCAATTGGAAGAAGAAATTCATCATATTTGGTCTCAATTCATGCCACAGGCCGATTTTGGTGTCACCGATGATTTTTTCTATGTCGGTGGTAACTCACTCAAAGCCATTCAAATCGCTTCAAGGCTGACCAAGGCATTTGGTTACGGTATCAAAGTTTCAGATATTCTGAACCTTCCGACCATCCGCGATTTTGCCCGGCAGTTAGAGATTAAACTTCGGCAACATCCTGAATATCCTGTCAATTTATCTGCAGAACATTCGGATATTCGCGACGATCATGCGTTGAGTGCAGCCCAGTTAAATTTATGGTACATCCATCGATATGATCCATTATCACCAGCCTATAATGCGGTTGATTATCTCTGTATCACTGGCGATTTAAATGAGTCATGGTTAGCACAAAGCTTACAGGCAGTTATTGGCAGACATGAGCTTTTGCGCTCAAAATTTTCTGCCACCGATGTGAAACCGACCAGAATTGTTGATGCAGCAATCGATTCTCAATTAACACAATCAGATTACTCGGATTTGAGTGCTGCTGAGGCATCTATTCAAATTGAACAAGCGCTGAGATGGCACAGCCAACAACCCATCAGCTTAGAATCCGGGCCATTGATTCGGGCCCATCTCATTCGAAAATCAAAGACTGAGCATATTCTCATCTTAACGGTACATCATATTGTGACAGATGCGTGGTCGATTGCACTGCTGAGAAAAGAACTGGTTGAGTTTTATCGTTCGTTTGAATCGAATCAACCGGTTAATTTAGAGCCGATTCATAAGCGTTTCGGGGATTATGTTGCGATGGAGAGGTTCGAGTATGAGCAACATCATGGGGAAGCGCTTCAGTTTTGGAAGAGTCATCTGTCCGGAACGATTCCGACGTTACAGTTACCCAATGACAAAGTGCGCCCGGGGCAGCAACAATTTAATGGTCAGTTACACACGTTTACGATCCCGAAAACAACAGAAGCCAAATTGAAGCTTTTCATTAAAAACAACAATACATCCATGTTTGTCGCTTTGTTATCAGCGTATCAGAGTTTTTTACATCGATATTCACAATCACAAGAAGTTATTATCGGCCTGCCAGTCCAGCGCAGGAATGATCCTGAATTTGAAAAAATGATTGGTCTTTTTGTCAATACTTGGATATGCAAGTCAACAATTTCGGATGAAACGTCATTTGCTGAGTTAGTGAAGCAATCGGCCTTGCATACCCGTAATAGTATGGATCATCTGTGTGTCGGTGTGGATGAACTGATTCGGGAACTCAACGTTGAAAGAGATCCCGCACGACATCCGCTTTTCCAAACAATGTTTACGCTGCAAAATGAGCATCATTCTGAGCTTAAAGTCGGAGACCTGACATTTACGGATTATATATTCGATAACAAAATGTCCAGATTTGACATTTTGCTTGCGGTCTATGAGCGTGACCACGATCTATTCGCTGCATTTGAATATGATAGTGATCTATTCAGTGAGGATAGAATTGCTCAATTCAGCCGGCACTTTGTCAATCTGCTCGATTTACTGTTAGAGAACACCGAGGCGCCGATTGAATCTCTGCCGTTGGTGACTGAAAATGAGTACCGGATTTTAATCGATGATCCAAATTCGTCATCAATTAAATACGATAATAACAAAACCTTCATCGAATGCTTTTTATCGCAATGTCAAAAAACGCCGGAGCATATTGCTGCTATCTGTAATCAGTCAAGTATCACCTACTTACAACTTGCTGACAGAGCAAAACAAATTGCAATTATGTTGCATGAGAAAGGATGTCAGCGTGAGAGTCAAATCGGCTTATTGATGGAAAGAAGCATCGATTACCTTGCCGCTATTTTGGGATGTCAAATGGCGGGCTGTTCATTTGTTCCTTTAAATCCTGATGGACATGCAGAAAAAACCGCGTTCATTTTGGAGCAAATTCATGCTGAGATCGTATTTGTCGATGATGACAACGGTTCAGTACTGAACAATATCGATCATCACTGTGAACTGATACCGATTGGCAGAACGCACCATATCGATATATCCGGATTTGATTATACTTGGTTCCCGCGGCTTGGTGATCTGGCCTATACGATTTACACGTCTGGTTCAACAGGGCAGCCCAAAGGGGTAATGATTGAACATGGAGGGATGATTAACCATCTGTACGCCAAATGCTTCGATCTGGATATGGATGAAACTACGATACTGGGGCAGATTGCGGTACAAACATTCGATGTATCGATTTGGCAGTTATTAAGTCCGTTATTGTGCGGTGCAAAATCAGTAATTTTGCAAGGAAACAATGCATGGGAACCAAATCTGTTACTGGCTGATATTCAGAAATTCAATATCTCTTTAATTCAGTCAGTGCCATCCCATTTAAAACTTTTACTAGATGTTCTCGAAAGCACTCCGAACCAATTTGACATCTCTTGCCTGAAACAATTTATCTGTAATGCTGAAGCATTACCGACGGATCTGGTCAAACGATGGTACGCTTTACCATTCAATTGCTTATTGATCAATGCGTATGGCGCAACAGAAATTTCTGATGACAGCATCCATTATAAAATAGTAGATGACCGCCATTTCCATTTGCCGTACATGCCCATTCATCAAAGTTTACCGAATATGAAAACGTTCATATTGGATAAATTCTATAACCCGCTGCCGAAAGGTTTAACCGGTGAGATTTATATCGGTGGTATTGGCGTCGGTCGCGGATATCTCGGCGATCCGAAAAAAACGGCCCGGCAATATGTTCCGAATCCATTCCCTGATTGCCCGGGAAGCCGGATATATCGAACCGGTGACATCGCCAGATATCTGGATGATTATGCAATAGAATTTGTCGGAAGATCGGATTTTCAGCTGAAAGTTCGCGGGCTGCGGGTTGAAGCCGGAGAAGTTGAAACGGTGATTAACAGTTTCGACAAGGTCAGAGAATCAGTGGTTTGTTTAAACAAGAGTGCAGGGCATGAAGCACTGGTTGCCTATTATGTTACTGATAATAAAGAACCGATAGAGACGGCCTTGCTGCTTAATTACTGCCATGAAAAGCTCAGTGATTATATGGTGCCTTCTTACTTTATCCATGTGCCGTATTTTGAATTATCCGACAACGGTAAAGTTGATCGGAAAAAACTGCCGTCAGTTGAGTCACAACATGTATCAGATGGCGCTAATTTTGTCGGCCCGCAAACTGCAACGGAACAGCGCATCGCTGCCATTTGGTGTCATGTTTTTCAATTGAGCGCTATCAGTATCAACGATAACTTTTTTGCGATTGGCGGACACTCGCTGCTGGCGGCTGAAACGATGATTAAAACCCAGCAAGCAACAGGCTTAGAGTTAGCAATCAAAGTATTATTTGAAAACCCAACGATCAAACAACTCTCCGCGTACATTGATTCTGTCTCTCAAGCGCAGCATCAAAACGTTGAACACATCACCGATGCGCTCAAGCCACTCGGTTATCAAAGCCGATTTGAGGTCGCTCCGTGTCAAGTCCCTGAGTGGTTTGCATTTAAGTCAGCACCGGATAGCTCATTATATAATGTCAGTATTTCCAATCTTTTCTTAGACGGAGAATTAAATCGAGATGCCATGATTCATGCATGGAATATGTTTATATCACGGCATCATGTATTGAGTTCCCGGTTTGAATATTGTGACGGTGTTCCTTATCAAATTATCGCTGAACCAGCGGAATTAGATATAGAAACGGTCTTTATTGATCGTACCGATATTGAACCGAACCATCTTGTTGACACCGCCAATGATATTGCTGCCTATTACGGGAATATCTCATTTGATCTTGATAATGGCCCCCTGTTCAGGTTGAAAATCGTTGCTTATCCCGGAGATATATATCAGGTTGTTTTTGTTGTGCATCATATTATTTGGGATGAGACATCAACTATTAATTGCTTGAAAGAAATATCGATGATTTACAACAATGTTGTCAATCATACACATCTCCCTCTGCCAGAAATTGCGTTGCAATATAGTGATTATGCTATCTGGATGAACGGATTAAATAAAGAAGGGCGGATTGAACATCATCGTCAATACTGGCTGAACCAATTTGCTGAGTTACCATCGCCACTTGAATTACCGACCGATTTCCCCCGGCCACCGATTCAAACTTATGATGGTGCAACAGTTGATTTGAATTTCTCGGAAGCATTAACGAAGAAAATCGACTTCACCCTACAAGAAAATAATGTCACTTTATTTATGTTCATGTTGTCGGTTTTAAATACATATTTATATAAAGTGACTGGTCAGGATGACATTGTCATTGGTAGCCCGATAGCCGGCCGTGACAGTGATAGCCTGAAATCTTCAATCGGGCTGTTTGCGACACCATTGCCGATGAGATCGTTTGTCCGGGATAATGTTGCATTTTCGTCATTGTTGAGAGATGTGAAGCAAACATCGCTCGATGCGTTTGAACACCATTATTATCCTTGTAATCAATTGATTGAAGAATTAGATCTGCCAAAGGATCTTTCCAGAACAAAACTATTTTCAATCATGTATGGTGTTCAGAATGATAAAAATGAAGAATTAGATAAATTCCATTTTGACGGGCTCAAAGCATCTTTCGATTCAAGACTAGAGGCGACGGAAGCGCATTCAGCCAGATTCGATCTCACCTTTGTTGTAGACCGATTTGCTGAAGAGATTACTTTCTACTGTATCTATAATACCAATCTGTTCAGGGAAGAGACGATTATAGAAATGATGAATAGCCTCCATCATATTACTGAACAAGCGATCGCCAATATCGATATTCCGATTCAACATATTTCTTTGTTGAGTGAAGCAAATCAGTCTCATATATTATCCGATTTTAATCAAACAGATAATATGATTGATAATACTCATGATTTGGTCTCTGGTGTCAATCATCATGCGCATCATCATCCGGAACAGCTTGCCGTTGTCGATGGAGAGCAACGTTATACTTATTCACAACTTCGCGATCATGCGAATAATTTAGCAAACCATATGGTTGCTTCTGGTGTTAATACCGGTGAATCGATCGTTGTTTTTTTAAATCATGGTGTGCAACCGATTATCGCAATGCTCGCTTGTCATAAAATTGCCTGTCCGTATATACCTGTCAGTGGTGATACCCCCGTTGAGCGACTTTATGATATTTTTGAGATCAGCCATTCAAACTATATGATATCTGAGTCAGGGTTAATCAGCACTTGTGATTTGTCATGTCGTTTATTTGATATCAATAACATTCCGAAAATGTCGGATTCATCAGCGTTTATTGATCGTGAAATATCCGGTGAAGATCTGGCCTATATTATTTTCACCTCTGGTACAACAGGTCGACCAAAAGGCATTCCAATTCAGCACCAAGGATTGGTGAATCTTCTCAGTTCAACTCAACGTCATTATGACTTGGTTGATTCTGATCGTGTATTGCACCTCACGACATTTGCATTCGATGCATCGGTTTTAGAAATTTACTGGCCGCTCTCCCGTGGTGCATCCGTTTATATTCCGGGTCATGCGATTAAAAATAATGTTGCTGAAGTGTATGATTTTATTGATAAAAATTGCATCACCATTTTGCAGATGGTTCCTACGTGGCTGGATACTTATGTTGATTACCTGGCACATGCCGATCTGCACATTGCCGAAAGCGTTCGATTAATCATTTCCGGTGGCGCGCCATTAACTCGCGTGATTCGAGATAAGTGTTTGCGCTTATATGATGGAAGACTCGGCAATCACTATGGCCCGTCTGAAGTCACAGTCGATGCAACACAATTCGATGCAAGGGAAGCATTTGTCGGTGATATTGTCCCCATCGGCCGACCTATCGATAATGCCCGCGTCTATATTTTGGACAAGTATTTGCAGCCTGTTCCGATTGGTATTCCGGGGGAGATCTATGTTCAATCACCGGGTTTAGCGCAGGGGTATCTGGGCGAAGCAGATAAAACTCGTACGTCATTTATCGTAACCGAGATTCAAGGTCAGTCGGTACGTTTATTCAAAACGGGCGATCTGGGGAAATATGACCAATCCGGCACCATTTACTTTTTGGGCCGGGGAGATCGACAGGTTAAACTCGGCGGTAATCGGATTGAGTTAGAAGGGGTCGAAAACGCCCTTGAGCAGCTGCCTTTTGTTTCTGGTGCTGCGGTGAAGTGTTTTAAAAATGAAGCGACCCAAACAATGACAGCCTTTGTCGAGCTACAAAAAAGCATCAATGTGATCAATCATCGCGGCCAGGATTTATACCTGTTTACCGTCAGCCAGCAGCCCGCACAGAAGGCGGTGATGGATGCGATTCATGTTGATATATGGCCTGAATATTTTGCAGGTAGTCATACGCTGAAAGTCTATTGGCCTGAAATTTATCAGTCTTTCCCGGACTATCAGATCACCGTCACAGATGCTGCCGGTAGTCTGATTGCGATAGCCAATACCGTGCCGATTTACTGGTCCGGCAAGGATGAAGATATTCCCATGGGGTGGGATCAGGGCATCCGGCAAGCCATTACCGATCAACACCACCAGCCTAATTGTCTGATGGTTTTAGCCGGTGTGGTTATTTCTGAGCAACAAGGACGAGGATTCAGTCAGTCTTTAGTCACAGCATTTCAGGCACTGGCCAGTAGCCATCACCTCGATTCAATCTTGGTTCCGGTGCGGCCGATCGGCAAAGTCGCTCAGCCAGAGAGTTCATTAGATGAGTGGTCTGAATATCGCAGGGACGACGGTAAATTAGTCGATTCTTGGTTACGTGTTCATGAATCGATGGGCGGACGAAAAGCTGCGGTATCAACGCAATCTCAGTATATTGAAGGCAGTATCGAAGACTGGCAGCGGTGGACCGGGCAAACACTGACCAATTCCGGTCATTTCAAGTTGCCACAGACATTACAGCCGGTAACAGTCGATATTGAGCAAGACCGAGCGGTTTATTTTGATCCGTGTATCTGGTTTGAGCATCAGGTAGGGACCAACACATCCTCGACGTTTACACAAATTGATGAGAGACGAATTAAGGCTGAACTCAGTAAAAAGTTACCTTTTTACATGTTACCTCATCAGGTGGTATTTCTGCCTCAACTGCCTCAAACGACAAGCGGAAAAGTAGATATGAGTCGTTTGCAATCTGTCGGATTGAAGTCAGTCGCCAAAGCGCCGGTTACCAATACGCAAATAGCGTTACACGATTTGTGGCGTCAGATATTAAATGTGGAAACAACATTTGGTATCGAGGATGATTTCTTCCTTCTCGGTGGTCAATCGCTACTGGCGGTTTCGTTATTGAGTCAGATTGATACTCAGTTTGGCGTGAAGGTTCCACTGTGTAATTTTTACCTGAACCCGACGATATACGGTTTGGAACAATTGATTACTGAATTTGTTGAGTGAGGCGTAGCTCATGTTTGAAATTCCTTCTGAGCCGTTGATTGATATCCTGTCAGAACCACAGGATTCGAGCGGCCTCTGTCATTTTGGTTCTGGTCAGTCTTGCTGTACATTTGGCGAGTTACTGCAAGGTGCTTTGCCGAATGGACAAGACTTTCTTGTGACGCTCCCGATTCGTCGATACGTGAAAGCGAAGTTTTATCGCGGGGAAGATGGGACGGGATTGCAAGTTTGTCCGCCCCATAAGACTAAGGCGCTGGCTTTGGCACATGCGCTGTTGAGTCGATATCGACTGCCATGCAACGGTTTGCTTGAGATTGAATCGGATATCCCGGAGAGTAAAGGCTTAGCCAGCTCGTCAGCAGACCTTGTTGCGGCGGCCCGAGCGATTACAGACCATCATCACATCCGTATCAGCAATGACGACCTTGCTCATATGTTGTGTCAAATTGAGCCAACCGATGCTGTGATGTATGGTCACTGTGTCGCGTTCCATCAAAATACCGGACATTTAATTGCCGATCTTGGCCCATTACCCAAAATGTCGATTGTTGCTTATGATGAAGGGGGTTGTGTCGATACCGTGGCGCATAAAAAAACGCTTCCCCGGATTGGCTTCACGGAGATGAAGCAATACGAGCATTTATTGGAACGTCTCCAACATGCAGTCAAACAGCGTGATTGCCATGAGATCGGCCATGTCACCACGATGAGTTCTATTTTAAATCAAAGATTCAGACCCAATAAATATCTGAGTTTGTTTATTGATATCTGTGAGCAGCATGGCGGGCTTGGCGTTGCGGTCGCACACAGTGGCACATATATCGGTATTCTTCTCGATGCCAATGATGTGCAGTTGGCCGAAAAGAGGGCAGCCATTGAGAATGCATTAAGCGCCAATGGATTAGCGCCTGAAACGTTTCATACCTAAGGTGACCATATTGATGGTATTGATGACGCCGGAGCGTCCCAAATTGCTGCATCACCATTTTACTTTCCCAGCCTCTGGCACTGAGTTGTGACGCACAATCTGTTTTTCCGATTTCAGAGGCATCGGTACTCAGTGCGCCAGTTCATCTTTCAGAGATGAAAGATGAACCAGAAAATCTTTTTTGTTTGACGGAGTCACGCGTTATCCAGAACCAGCTTTTACGGGCGTCCTGCCCGGAAAAGCTTAACCATTCTTCCTTGAATGGTTTTCTTCGGTGGGTGGTTTGTTTGAGTGAAGTGAAACATGTTTAGAACGAAGCTCAATTGATCGATGATCTCAGGGTGAAAAATCACGGATGATTTTTCAGGATTGCTTGAGCAGGATGCGAATCAATCCGACCCTGATTCGGTGCGCTGAACCCAACCCCTAGGCCTTTTGGGGTACTTTTTCGGCCGTGAAAAAGTATCTGGGGCGCAGTCGGAGATGTGATTGAACAATTTAGTTGGACACTCGAAGTACGCGTGTGTTCGGTAAACTCAAATCAATTTCTAAGACTAGAGAGACTTTGTTATAAATAATTTACTAACTAAATTTCTAATAATTTGATTTGTTCATCATAAATTCTTAGGTAAATAAGAAATATTTATTAATAAATTGACGATAAGGAAGTCTATTTTTTTACTCAACTATAATCATATGGATTTGCAGTTAATCACACATGAAGAACTATATGGGTTATCAATTTATAGATGATTGGTTTTTTGTTCTCAAAATAATGTGGTTAATAACTTGTTAGTCATTATTGCCTTCTTGTAGTGGCTAAATACCATGAAAAGGAATTAAAAATGAACATTTCCGACGCTTTAAAAAAACATGCTCCTCAAATGCAGAAAATGTACAACCACCCCGTTTTTTCTGCTCTGGCAAGTGACTCTAATCAAGCAATCTTACCTGATGTATATAAGGCCAATGTCGCAGCAGTAAATAGCTGTGTATCTAGAGTTTTAGATAGTCAGTTACCAACTCTGCAATTGCCGCCAGATAATTGGTCTGAATTTTGCCAAACCTATACAGAGGCTCAATCAGATGCACTTATATGGGTAAACCAAGTTGTGGCTCGTTTGGATAATGTCCCGGAAGATGTACAAAGCTATAATGGTGATGTTATGGCATTGCTAAAAGATGCGATGGACATGGCAAAGTGCATGATAAATTATCCCGCTCGTCGCACGATGTATGTTTCGATGCTTAATCAAGATTTAACTATGGTTACTAAAAAATTGGACATGGTTCTTGGTTTTGTTCAAGGTACAGTTGATGCTTTAAAAAATTTCCAAAATGTATTGCCAGAAATGGCACAGAAACTTCAGAACCTTGCAAATATGGCAAGTAAAGAAGAAGGCGTTGATCAAAAGAAAATTGCTGAATTGAAAGATGATATAGCAAACTTGAATAAGGAAATTGATAGCTTAACAGCAGCTATTGTTGCATTGGGGATTGCAGATGCAGCGGCTATTGCACTTGGAACCCTTGCCACTGTTGTTGCGTTTCCTGTTGGCGCGGTAGCTTGGCTATTCTGTGCTCCTGCAATTGCGGTTGCAACAACTTATATTGTACTTGATGCAGAAAAGATCAAAGCAGATAAAGCGAAAATTGAAGCCAAAGAAGGCGAAATGGACAAACGAACTCAAGATGTGGCTACATTGCATTTATTAGCTCAGACTTTCCAACAGTTGGCTGATTCTTCAAAAGAAGTACAAGATAATTTAGAACAGATTGTACAAAATTGGAATGGGTTAGTTAATGACCTTTCTGGGAGCATTGCTGATGTTCAAAAAGCTGCTTTAGATTGTGAGAATTGCGATGATCAGGCAATTGTTGATGATTTAGAACAAGCCATTACCTGCTGGAATGATGCTTATGGTGATGCAGGAAACTTAACGATTGAACTAAACCATTCTGATGCCAATATTGAGCTTGGCATGAATCAGGAACAGGTTGAAAAAGCATATAAATCAAGTAATGTGGTAGATATGGTAACGTACTTTAATGAATATTCTCATACTGCCAAATCACAGAAAAAATGATCGTTAAAATATACAGGAAGTTTATTCATAGTTAATAAAGCTCCTATCAATAAGCCGTTCCGCAAGAAGTAATGCCACTCGCTTAAGCGCGAGTGGCATTTTTGTTGTCATCCCTAAACCACCGCCTTGGGCGGTAGTGATTGTCCCTTTGGGCTATTGAGAAGTGCCCATGTTAGAAGTAAACCTCTTATTCACCACAAGTAAGAGGAAACAAAAAACATGGGCGACTATAGAAGTTCATCATATGTCTATTGGCGTTGTAAATACCACATAGTTTGGACGCCGAAATCCAGGTTTAAGATCTTAAAAGGAAATGTAGGTAAGGAGCTTTATCGCTCGATCTATATTTTGTGCAATATGAAAGATTGTGAAGTGTTGAAGTTAAATATTCAGCCGGATCACGTTCACTTGGTAGTGATAGTTCCACCCAAAGTATCTATATCGACGTTAATGGGGATATTGAAAGGTCGTTCAGCAATTATATTGTTTAATAAATTTCCGCATATAAGAAAGAAATTATGGGGCAATCATTTTTGGGCGAGAGGGTATTTTGTTGATACGGTTGGTGTAAATGAAGAAATCATCAGACGGTACGTCAGGCACCAAGACAAGAAAGATCAAGAATATGAGGTGCAGTTAGAGTTGAAGATGAACTAGCAGCGTAGGTATGCCCCCTTTTAGGGGGCTGTAAACCAAATCCGCCTTCTAAGAAGGCGGATTTTTACTTTTCACACTTAAAAAACAAATAAAATCAACAGCTTAAAAACAAGCATTTTTAACAAGGTAAAAAAGGGATTTTCCGACTAACCTTTTGCTGTGACAGGGTTTTTCGTGATAATTTATTGTTCACTGCCGCATAGGCAGCTTAGAAAGGAGTGACACTCAGTGCAATGTCACTCCGATTGATTTCAATCAGCCATTGGCTTACTCATCGAGCATGATTTCTTCTTTCCGCAGATTCATTTCATCAAAGGTAATCAGATTATTGAGGTACAGGAGTACCTCCCGCAGTTCATTTTGATCGACACTGGGGTGGGTATTGGTGATAAGACAATCAATCAGATAGCCGCGAGCAGTCAGGTGTAAATCGAGGTTGGTTTTTGACATGGAAAAGCCTCTTCGAGAATATGGATTGACCCACCACGCAAAGGTTCCAATCTTTAGGTGGTGAACTGAACAAGGTTGGAACAACCGCCTCGAAGTACGGCCAGCATACGCTGCCTTGCCAGCTCACCATAATTTGAGTGAATCAAGGCTACACATAAAAAAACACTGAGACAAGTTCAGCATCATTATGCGCTATCGAGTTTTATCGGTGTTCCAATCCCGACACCATTTTTTCGGTGCCTGTGCAGCGTATGTTGCATCAGGGATGTTGGCGAGTGGTCGTGGTGCGAAACGCGTGCGGTGTTGTTAAATCTCATACTTTTCTAATACTAGGTTGAACATTTTTTTACGAGTGATTTCAAAGTATTGGGGATATTGACCTACGGTCTCACTGTTTATTTTTTCTAGCCTCTGGCACTGAGATATGACGCACATGTTGTTCCCCGGTTT
This sequence comes from Vibrio rubrogenes, assembly GCF_059641415.1. Classification (NCBI taxonomy): domain Bacteria; kingdom Pseudomonadati; phylum Pseudomonadota; class Gammaproteobacteria; order Vibrionales; family Vibrionaceae; genus Vibrio; species Vibrio rubrogenes. The sequence goes on along the minus strand of NZ_JCARSY010000016.1, from coordinate 483 downwards.
CAGAGACATCGGTGCTCTGTGCGCCAGTCACTCTTGCCAAGATGCAAGAGTCACCAGAAGATCTTTTTTATTTGGCTTGGGCTCACGCTTTCCAGAACCAGCTTTTACGGGCGTCCTGCCCGGAAAAGCTTAATCATTCTTCCGTGAATGGTTTTCTTGGTTGGGTGGTTGATTTGAGTTGGGTGAAACATTTTTAAAAACCGAGTCTTCATGTTACCCCCATTCCAAAAATCACCACTCACTGACAGAACCCCAAATTTGCGCATGCATTATGAGCTTTTTTGAGTATAATTATTGATTTATATGAAATAATATTATCAATAAGTAAGTATTGATAACCAAGAATCGGTAAACAACACACTCAGGCTTTTATGACTCGACTTAAATTTAAACTCACCATCGATGGTGTCAATGATGAGACATTGGTGGTCCGTGACTATCAGGGGATCGAGTCCATCTCATATTCAGTCGATGATCAAGGCC
>NZ_JCARSY010000015.1:0-102734 GCF_059641415.1 Vibrio rubrogenes | reverse complement strand
CGCATCAATGGCGCTGTTTTTTTATACCTGATTTTTCTTAAGTTTTCTCTCTTAAGTTTTTCTTAAGTTTTCTCTCGTATGCTGCTTTTAGGTCTTCAAGAGGGTTGAATGATGCAAGCAGCTCTGTGCGATTCTTCAATGACATTAGAAATGATAGGTGAGGCGCATCCCATGCGTCATCAGGTTGAACGGTATATAGCCGACAGATATTCATATGCATTTGATGCCAATATTGAGCAATTCATGCCACTGTTCTTAGCTTTGCTACAGGGAGAGGAAATTCAGTCAATTTGTGGTTATCGAGCCGCCTCTGAAGCCCCGTTATTTCTGGAACAATATCTGGACTGTACGGCTGAAAAGGCTGTCTCAGAGGCTTTTGCTCAGACTATCGGGCGCAAGACGCTGATTGAATTCGGGCAACTTGCTTCATTCTCCAAAGGTATCTCACCATTTCATTTTTATCTGATTGCACAACGTTTGGTTGAGATGGGATATCAGTGGTGTATCTGTACAGTCACTGATCCGCTCTATGCGTTAATGAAGCGCTTAGGGCTCAACCCAGTTGTGATTGCTCAAGCTGACGCTCAACGTGTCAATAATGCCGCTCAATGGGGACGTTATTACCAGCTTCGTCCCCGCATTGTTGCTGGCGATCTTCAACAAAGTCTGGCCCATTTGAAGCGTTATTGGCTGACCAAAGGTATCGGTATAGAGTGAGACACTGTCAATGAGTGAAACCATATTATCTGCGTTATTTTCCCACGCGAGTCAGCGTCCAGATGCCATTGCATTTATCGGCCAGAATGTGCTCGGTGAACCTGAGACACTGACATTTCAACAACTATCTGAACAAGTTCATCATTATGCTGATGTGTTCAGCGCATTACAGTCACATTGCATCGCCATCTATGCAGAGAACAGTTTGTCTTGGCTGATTGCTGATTTAGCCGCAATGTATGCACAGATTCCTTGTGTGCCGCTGCCTAAATTCTTTAGTCCCGCTCAAATTGAACACGTCCTCTCTCATACGGGGACAGACACTCTTATCTATGATCAGCCTCTGCCGGGATTTGAGCCCTGTGGTGAACTGAAAGAGTGCACCATTGGGCGGCGCTCTGAATTCTCCCATGAGTCTGAACGATCTCGTTGTGTTAACGAGGGAATTCTACCGGGGACAGTCAAAATTACGTTTACCTCGGGTTCAACCGGGCAGCCCAAAGGGGTGTGTTTGAGTCAGCAGAATCTTGATCAGGTGACATCAAGTCTGGCACAGGAGATGGCAAAACAAAGTGGTCTGGAAAAACATCTGGTGATGTTGCCCTTGTCCACATTGCTGGAAAATATTACAGGTGTGTATGTCCCCCTAGTGCTTGGTTTGACATCGGTGGTGGTGGATGGGGCATTGGTCGGGCTTCAGGGCTCGAGTCAGTTTTCTCCGGAGCAATTTGCCGGTGCATTGATGCAATATCAACCCAATTCGCTGGTACTGACACCGGCGTTGCTACACGCGTTGATCGCTGTGACTCGCAATCTTCCGCAACTTGCTGCATCGCTTCGGTTTGTCGCTGTCGGTGGTGCCAGAGTTACACCGCAAACATTGGTTGAAGCCCATCGCTTAGGGCTGCCGGTGTATGAAGGATACGGATTATCTGAATGTGGTTCGGTGGTTAGTCTGAATACACCGAAAGCGAACTGTCCCGGAACCGCAGGAAAAATTCTGCCCCATGCTGACGTGCGGATTACTGATGATGGCGAGATTCTCGTCAGAGGTGCTGTCGCTCTCGGGTATATCAATCAGCCTTTGGCCTCGGAATGGGTGGCGACCGGTGATCTGGGTTATGTGGATGAGCAGGGGTTTTTATCGGTTCAGGGGAGAAAGAAAAATCAGATCATTACTGGATTTGGCCGCAATATTTCTCCGGAATGGATTGAATCTGAAGGGCAGCAATGGGATGCCTTGCGAAGTTTAATTGTGGTCGGTGAAGCAAAGAATCGGCTCATGGGCGTTATTTTGTCTCAGGATGTGGAAAAAGTAATGGCTGCGATTGTCGCGTTGAATCGTCAGCTTCCTGATTATGCCCATATTTGTCAGGTGATTTTAGTTTCGTCACCGCAAGAATACCGGACTTTACTTACAGCAAACGGGCGTCCTAAACGACATCTGGTTGAAGAACAGGTTAACTTGTGGTGCGACGATATTGTGTCTTTTCAAAACATGATAAAGCGAATTGATATTTAATCTTAACCTTGGGTATTTAAGATTACCTTGGGTATTGAATCTAACATTGATTGTGGAGTGGAACAGATGAGTGATTTTTTTAATCAATTGCAAGAAGCAACTCGACCTGCTCGTGAGGCGATGCTATCTGCACCGATTATTGCTGCATGTAGTCAGGGCAATATTAATCTGCCTCAGTACCAAGCATTTCTGACACAGGCATACCATCATGTAAAACATACGGTGCCGTTGCTAATGGCATGTGGTGCTCGCCTTGGAGAAGATAAAGAATGGTTACGGAGTGCGATTGCAGAATATATTGAGGAAGAAATCGGTCACCATGAGTGGATTTTGAATGATATTCGCGCTTGCGGTGGTTCTGCCGATGATGTGCGCCACAATCAGAATGATGGTGCGGTTTGTCCTGCGATTGAATTGATGGTCGCTTATTTATATCACCAGATTGATCGCGGTAACCCCCTCGCTTTATTCGGCATGGTTTGGGTATTGGAAGGGACGAGTGTCGGTATTGGCGGACAGGTTGCTCAGCAGGTCAAGCAGACGCTCAATTTGCAGGACGATGCATTGACTTATCTGACTTCTCATAGTGAACTTGATCAGGAGCATATTCAGTTTTTTGCTCGCTTGATGGAGCAGATCTCCGATCCGGATGAACAGCAAGTTATTATCCGTTCTGCCAATATGGTATTTCAATTGTACGGACAAATGCTACAGACACTCACCCAATAAACGGCAACCAATTGTCGCCAAGGAGCAACAGGTTATGAGAGCAAGTATAAAAAACCGAATAATGACAGCGTGCTGTCTTTTGATCGGGTCATCATCCGTATGGGCAAGTGGAGTTGACCCGCTGATCACGATTCAAAAAAAGTGGGCTGAGTGTCAGTATCAATCAAAGGATGAGGATCAGCAGGTTTATTGTCTGGAGAATCTGGTTAAATTGAGTGAGAGCTCGCTTCAAAAGGCCCCGGATCGCAATGATTTAAAAATCTGGCTGGCAATTAGTAAGAGTTCACTGGCCGGTGCAGACGGTGGATTAGGTGGGCTCTCTTTGGCGAAACAAGCCAAAGCTTTACTGGAAGACGTAGTAAAAACAGCACCGGAAACATTAGATGGCTCAGCATATGTCACATTAGGGACACTGTACTATAAAGTGCCGGGATGGCCAGTTGGGTTTGGCGATGATGACAAAGCTGAGGAAATGCTCAAAAAGGCTTTGAAATATAATCCGGATGGGATTGATCCCAACTATTTTTATGGTGATTTTCTGGCAGAAGACGGGCGCAAAGCTGAAGCGATTGAATACCTGAGACGTGCGGCGGTGGCGCCACCAAGAGAAACGAGACCGCTCGCTGATCAGGGGCGGATGGCAGAAGTTCAGCGACGTTTGAAAGAGTTAGGTGCTCAATGAGACTATTGCTGGTCGAAGATGATGTGTTATTAGGACAGTCGATGGTGACGGCATTGAGTCGTCAGGGTTACACGGTTGACTGGCTTGAACGAGGTGCCGGTGTTGTGACTGCTCTGAAAACAGAGCAGTTTACCGCGATTATTCTTGACCTCATGCTGCCCGATATTGGCGGATTTGAGGTTTTGAAAGCTGTGCGGCGTGCCGGATATTCATTACCGATTATGATTTTAACTGCCCGTGATGAAATTCAAGATCGGGTGAAAGGATTAGATGGTGGGGCTGACGATTATCTGGTGAAGCCATTTGCGCTAGAGGAGTTGTTGGCCCGTTTACGTGTGATGATTCGGCGACTCTCAGGTGCTACCGATAGTCAGGTGGAAGTCGGTGATTTAGTGTTATCTCTGGACAGACAGGTTGTGTTGTACCAAGGACAGGCACTGAAGTTGACTAACAATGAATTTAAGTTATTAGCATCACTGATGAATCAGGCCGGACGGGTGATGAGTAAAGAGCAGCTTCAGCAGTCGTTACACGGTTGGGATGAAGGCAGCAGTGATAATGCGATTGAAGTTCACATCCATAATTTGCGCAAGAAAGTCCCGGGGAATGTGATCAAAAATATTCGTGGCGTAGGATATATCATTGAAAAGTAATAAAAAAATGTATTCTATAAAAAAGCGTATTACGTTGTCGATGATTGCGCTTTCTTCGGTGTTTATTCTTATTTCCTTGTTTTTCAGCTATAGCTCGTCACATCATGAAATTCTGGAAGTTTATGATGCACGATTAGGACAGACGGCCAAACTCTTTTTATTAAGTCTGCCGGATTCCGGCTCACTACGGGTGAGTTCTGAAAATGTCAGGCAGCTAGATAGCTGGATGCAAAATATCCGAGATGCACATAGTGATGATGAAGCAACCGCTTATGGGCATCCATATGAACAGAAATTACTGATTCAGTTATATCGGGATGGAAAAGTCGTCTGGGGTTCGCACCTGCGTAATCATGTGATCGTGCATGATCCTACTTATTCCGGATTTGGCTATGTTGAGATAGCAGGCAAGGAGTGGCGGTATTTCCAGCTTCCCTTAAAACGCAACAACTCTCAGCATTCTGAGTACATTATTGTTGCGGAGCAGCAAGCCGTTCGCAATGAAATGATCACTGAACTGGCATTTTCCACGCTGGTGCCACAGTTGGTGCTGATCCCCTGTTTAGCGTTGGTGCTGTACTTTTTAATTGATCGCCACTTTGCCCCGATTACCGAATTGCAACAGGCCATTTCCAGGCGGAGTGTGAGTAAGCTCGATTCTGTGACTGTCGGGCTCGACACCATCGAGTTGTCATCGCTTGTGACAACCTTAAACCGATTGCTTGCTGAACTGGATAGTGCGTGGAAACGAGAAAAACGTTTTACCGGTATGGCGGCTCACGAGTTAAAAACACCGTTAGCCGTGTTGCGATTGAATGCTGAAAACGCATTAAACAGTGAGCGGGAAGAAGATTTACATACTGACTTACACAATATTTTGCGAGGCATTGAACGTTCTGATCGTCTAATTCAACAGTTGCTCACTTTAGCCCGGATTGAAAATATTCACAGTATGGAACGGGTTGAAATCAATTTAAAACGCTTAGTTCAATATGTCATGGGAGAACTCGCCCCGCTGGCGTTGCGAAATAAGCAGGAAATGTCACTGATCGGGGATGATTGTTGGATTCCCGGAGATGAATCATTACTGGGGATTCTACTGAGTAACCTGATTGATAATGCCATTCGCTATGCTGGTGAGGGGCAACAGATTACGGTCACACTGAAAGATTTACCGGATAGGGTGCAGGTTTATGTCTCTGATACCGGTGAAGATCTTACCGCTGAAGCGCGTGAAAAATTGTTTGAAAGTTTTTATCGTTCAAATCGGGAAAGAGGTGATGGTGCAGGGTTGGGGCTGTCGATCACCAGAGATATCGTCAAGCTACATTATGGGACGGTTGAACTCCTCCCCCGCAAGGATCAGGCAAATACATTTTTGGTGTCATTGATGAAAAATCAGCATGAACTTTAGCCTTCTTTGTCGAAAGAAAAAGAAGTAGAAATAGACGGGATAATATAAGGAACATTGGGTATGGATTTGCAGCGTAAACGTGTTTTGTTGACAGGAGCTTCGGGCGGTATCGGTCAGGCAATGGCGACTGAGCTGGCATCTGCGGGCGCGCATCTGTTTTTGGTCGGACGAAATCATGAGAAATTAGAAGCAGTCAGAGCCACCCTTTCTGAGCCGGAAAAGCATGTTGTGTTTTCTGCCGATCTTACTTGCGAAGCGGATCTGGAACGATTAAATCATGCAGGCAATCAGTTGAATCAGTCTGGTGAGGGAATCGACATCGTGATCAATAATGCGGGTGTGAATGAATTTAACCTGCTTGCCAATCGCACTGTTGCATCTGTACAGCAGGAACTGAACGTGAATCTGTTAGCACCGATGTTAGTGAGCCAAATGGCACTGAATTGGTTGAATCGTCCGGGTATTATTTTGAATATCGGTTCGGCATTCGGAGGCATCGGTTATCCGGGTTATACCGTTTACTGTGGTGCCAAAGCGGGGATGTACCGCTTCAGTGAAGCGCTGGATCGGGAATTGGATGGTTCCGGAATCCGAGTACTGTATGTTGCGCCCCGGGCAACGGATACTGATTTGAATTCACCATTGGTAAAACAGATGAATCAGGAACTCGGAAATCGTAGTGACTCGCCGCAGGTGGTTGCAAAACTGGTCATCGAATCCTTAAAACATGAAACAACATCTCGTTGGATTGGCTGGCCGGAAAAACTGTTTGTACGGGTGAACCAGATTTTCCCCACGGTCGTCGCTCAGTCTATTCGCCGTCAGCAAGCGAGAATTCATCATTTCATTCGTCTTATTCATTCATAAAAATGATGAAAGCAATGCAAGAAATTCTTAAATTAATGAATTGAGGTGAATTGCATACAATGTCACAATTGTTTTTTGTTTGGTGACATTTTTTTGATGTAATTCACATATTTTTTGTAAGAAGTCACGTCTAATAGCCGAACTGCTTGAGAAAGATTAAAGCTGATAACGTCAGTTGCAAGTATCAGTAACAAGCGCGGTGACTAACAACGCTGGCTGAAACGAAAAAAATATAATAAAGCACAAACAAGGGCCTGTCTGAGACAGGCCCTTGTTTATTTTACCTCAGATAAATCTAACGGATTATTTATCGTATTCTGGCTGTGACCACATCCCCTGATTCTGATGCCAGTAGGTATGGTAATAATCTTCTCCTGAATCGTGCCAAAAACCGAGTGGTTGGTTAGGGAAACTGTTTGTACATCGTAGATTTTGTTCCTCAATCAGGACATGACACCCTAATGCCGGTGTCATGATGTATTGCCTGTCCACGTAAGCCATGGGGTGGCCGATCAAAAAAGAACCTGCGATATCTTCTTCTTGGGATGCAGGGATCACACTTATATCGGTTTGAATATAGGAATAAATATATTCGAACAGGTGCGGATAGTTGATAGAACCACTGACGATCAGTGTTTGTAAATACTTCATGGTATAGAAATGCCCCGGAGAAAATGCTGTTTCCCGCAGATGCTCCAGATAGGCGGAGGAAATATGTACGATATTACTTTTGGATTCTTCTGCCAGAGACCAGAGTGCATTCATATTGGGAAAGAAGGGGGCGCCATCGTAAAATACGAGGGTTGCACCACTGGCAAGTGCTGACGTATGCCAGATCAGGGCCGTACTACTGCATGAGTAATGACTGAGTAGGCGAGAGCCTGGCTGAACATTACAATGGAGTTGATGCTCTTTTAAATGATTGAGAATGATCCCTCCGATACGATGGACGATGCGCTCGTTCTTCCCTGAAGGTCGCAATTGGTGATGAATGAAGAGCGGATCATTAAATCCGATCCGTTCATACTTGATCCCTCTGGGAAGATAACTGGCCAGAATTGCCTGCCAGTCTGAAAATGTATCAACATAGTTGGATGAAAACTGGGGGGTTTGCAGGTATTCGATCTGACATGTATTTGTCAAACTTGTCAGGTGATCGACCAGCTTTCGATTATTCTCTTCAGTATTGATGGTCGCACCGGCTCGGTTATATCCATTGCTACAGAATAATACTTTGGGTTGCAGTGGCTGAAAGCACACCATAGCAGTTTGAATATCCGTATCCTCCGGAGCGAGAGAAGACCAGATTGCCCCCAGGCTGGTGACAGCCAGCAGAGAAACGATGGTTTCAGGTATATGGGGGAGATAAGCAACAACCACATCACCCCGCTCGACACCGTTTTGAATCAGCCATTGCTGGACAAGTGACACTTGATCACACAGTTGTTGCCAAGTCAGCGTTTTCGTCTGGCCGTTTTCATTTTTAAACCAGAGTGCAATGGCATCAGGCTCCTGAAATGCATAGGAGAGTAAATTTTCAGCATAATTGAGCTGCGCCTGAGGAAACCAGATCGTATCTCGAGCCGCAGTGAATTTCTCCCATTTAGGCATTGCTTCACCGAAGACACAATCTCCCTGAAATCCGATAACGTCACAGTATTGCCATATTTCCAGCCAGAATTGTTTACTGTTGGTTACCGACCACTGATGAAGTTGTTCAAAACCTTCGAGTGCTTCGCCCTGCATGTTGATGTGCTGAATGAATTGGTAAAGGTTTGATGAACGAATAGATTCTGGACTCGGTGTCCATAATTGAGCATCGTTTGCCATAGCTATATCTCGTTGTCGTATACAGAGTTAATTGGCGGTACTTACCATTCCTATTGCTGGATCAACGGAATCTTTCTGATGGGCGGATTCATACCCAGAGACATCATCTGAAGATACATATCTAAAGTCTTGTAAGATTTGGTGAAAACGTCAAATAAGAAAGTGTTATTGAACGGGCAGAATAGCGAATAAAGTGAGGTGTCTGACAAAATTTAGACAAAAAAAATGGCCAGCCACAATATCAGTGACTGGCCGTAATTTATTGTGAACAAGTATTCATTCACTAACAACGTCAGTTGGCTAGGTGACCCTCGGCTTAAGAAGGGTCACTTTAAATAATGCATGAAGCATGCCAACTACAAAATACCATAATTTTGTGCGTTTTGTAGGCAAAACAAGTCATATGCGTTTTGTTTTTTGCATATTGAAAATGCAAAATGCAAAACGCAAACAAAATGCTAGTGATACCATTGTCATATTAATGACAGAGAAAAGTCATATTAATTCAATATTTTTATTATACATCTAAATATTCGATGTCTTAAGTTATGTTGTGGTCTTCCAATTTTTATTTATTAATATCAATATATTAACTTTTAATCCAATGTTTTTTCCTAAATTTGAGCTTGAAATAAGCACAAATCATGTGTTAGTGTTTTAGGAAATTAATTAGAGTTCAAAATAATTAGGCATTATCATGATCACCAACATACCATGGTCAGAAATGGCTAGAGCTACACTAGAGCGAAATCATTCGCAGTGGATTTTTAGAACCCCCGTTCGTTCAGATGGTCAGCGGATTCACGAATTAGTGAGTTTGTGTCCACCATTGGATGAAAATTCTGCATATTGTAATTTTTTACAGTCAATTCATTTCCAAAAAACCTGCATTCTTGCTGAACAGCAAGATGATATTTTGGGATTCATTTCTGCTTATCGTAAACCGGACAAACCTTCAGAGCTGTTTATCTGGCAGGTTGCCGTTCATCCGTCTGCTCGAGGAAAAGGTTTAGCATTTGGTATGTTAAAGCAGCTGATTTCTCAGGAGAATTTACAGGATATCGAAGCGATTGAGACCACGATTACCAGAAATAATCAGGGCTCTTGGAATCTATTTAAGAAGTTCGACCGTGCTAATGGTCAACAGGGGCAGGTTTCAACGTTTCTTGATGAGACGCGACATTTCGATGGACAGCATGAGACGGAATATCTGTATCGTATTCCGCTTGAGTCAATACCACAGACGTAGTGACGACTAAACGTAAGTAATCCCTGAAGTGACAAGTACACTCCAGCGACTACTGTCGTCTGTTCGCCCAATTTACCCAATCCATACATAGAAAATTCAAACAAAGGAAATGTATTCAATTATGAATATTTTCAACGAGAAAGAGTCAAACGTACAATCGTATGCCAATCACTTCCCTGTCGTGTTTGCGACGGCAAAAGGGAGCTGTCTGTATTCCGAACGTGGTGACCGCTATCTTGATTTTTTATCCGGTGCCGGTGCATTAAATTACGGTCATAACAATGCCATTTTGAAACAGGCATTGCTGGATTATATTGACCGCGATGGTGTCACGCATGGTCTGGATATGTATTCGCAGGCTAAGGCTGAATTTTTACAGGCATTTGAGCACCATATTCTTCGTCCACGTATGCTGGATTATAAAATTCAGTTTACCGGACCAACCGGGACTAATGCGGTTGAAGCTGCATTAAAGCTGGCCCGAAAAGTGACTGGCCGCAGTAATGTTATTGCTTTTACCAATGGTTTCCATGGTTGCTCGTATGGCGCGCTTGCCGCGACCGGTAATCAGCATCACCGGGGAGCAGCAGGACTACATTTACATGGCATTCAGCGTTTGCCGTATGACGGATATGCGGGACAAGATGGCTTGAAATTATTTGAAACCATGTTAAACGATGGCTCTTCAGGAATGGATCAACCAGCGGCCGTACTGGTTGAGACCGTACAGGGTGAAGGTGGACTCAATGTGGCTTCCGAGAGTTGGTTGCAACGTTTGAATACACTTTGTAAACGCCACGAAATTTTGTTGATTGTCGATGATATTCAAGCCGGGTGTGGCCGTACCGGGACTTTCTTTAGTTTTGAACCTGCCGGCATCACACCGGATATTGTGACGTTATCGAAATCAATCGGTGGTTACGGTCTGCCGATGTCACTGGTACTGATGAAACCAGAGCTGGATGTTTGGGAGTCCGGTGAGCATAACGGAACATTCCGTGGTAACAACCATGCGTTCGTGACCGCAACCAAAGCCATTGAAACCTATTGGACCAACCATGATCTTGAGCATCATATTGGTGAGTGTGCCCAAGAGGTCACAGACGTTATCGAGAAAATGATCCGTCGATATCCAGAGTTACTTTCACGACGCAAAGGGCGTGGATTGATGCAGGGCGTGGAATGTATTTCCGGTGAGGTTGCCGAAAAAATTGCCCGGGAATGTTTCAATCAGAGCATGATCATCGAAACAGCCGGTCCTGACGGTGAAGTTCTGAAGTTCTTCTGTCCATTGACGATCAGCTCTGACGAGCTCAAAGAAGGGCTGGATATCTTTCAGCGTGCGACAGAGACCATCGCACCACAATACATTAAAAAAGCATCTTAAGGGATTATTGTTATGATTGTCAGAACATTAAAGGAATGTATTCAGAGTGAGCGACGTGTGGTATCGGAAAACTGGGAAAGTGTCCGTATGTTATTGAAAGATGACAATATGGGATTCTCATTTCATATTACGACGATTTATCAGGATACCGAAACACACATTCATTATAAGAATCATCTTGAATCCGTGTACTGCGTCTCCGGTAGTGGCGAAATTGAAGTTGTCGGTGGGGAGACTTTCCCGATTGAACCGGGAACGCTATACATCTTGGATCAGCATGATGAGCACTACCTACGGGCTTATCCCGGACAGAATATGGTGATGGCTTGTGTCTTCAACCCGCCTTTGAATGGGCAAGAAGTCCATGATGCATCCGGCGTTTATCCGCTGAGTTAAGTCATCATCAAAGTTTATTGTGATGTTGGAGGAATGTATCTATCCGGATAGTCAGAAGACTGTCCGGTCATAACAAGGAGAAAACATGTCATTCACCGTAGAGAAAATCGGCGGTACATCAATGACTGCATTTGATGCAGTTATGGAAAATATCCTGCTACGGCCGGAAAACCCCTATCAACGTGTTTTTGTGGTTTCTGCTTATTCAGGAATTACTGATGCGTTATTGGAATGTAAAAAAACCGGTCAGCCCGGTATTTATCAGTTAATTGCCCAACGAAGTGAGATGTGGCAGGAAAAAATGGAAGAGTTAGAGCAGCGGATGATGCTCATCAACCAGAATATTTTTGCTGACCCAATGTCTCGTCTGCGAGCCGATAAATTTATCCGCTCCCGTTTGTCTGAAGCGAAGAATTGTATCCGTAATATTATGGATACCTGCCAGCATGGCCAGTTTTCACTGAATCGTTATCTGCCGCAGATTCGAGAGTTTCTGTCCTCATTGGGAGAAGCACACAGTGCTTATAATACAGTCTTGAAACTGAAGCATTCCGGTATCAACTCTCGATTTATCGATTTATCAGGCTGGAATGAAGATCACCACGGTAGTTTGGATGATGTCATTCGTCAGGCATTTGAGAGCGTTGATGTGACATGTGAACTGCCGATTGTGACTGGTTATGCGTATTGTAATGAAGGTTTGATGAAAACGTATGATCGAGGCTACAGCGAAATGACGTTTAGTCGGATAGCTGCCTTAACGGGTGCTGAACAGGCGATCATTCATAAAGAGTACCATCTCAGTACGGCTGATCCGGGTATTGTCGGTGCGGATGTTGTGCGTCCGATGGGAGAGACGAACTTTGATGTTGCAGACCAACTGGCGAATCTCGGCATGGAAGCCATTCACCCCAATGCTGCAACTGGACTACGTCAGCAGAACATCCCTTTGATCGTGAAAAACACCTTTGAACCGGAACACACCGGGACACGGATTTCAGGTGAACATGATCCGGATAATCATCGTGTCGAAATTATTGCCGGACGCGATAAAGTTTTTGCGCTGCATTTATTCGATCAATCAATGGTTGGATTGGTCGATACCGTGAGTTATGAGATGGCAGAGATGATCGCAGAAGCGAAAGTTGATCTGATCGGAAAAGAGATGAATGCCAACTCGATGACTTATTATTTACATGGGCAAAGTGATAGTTTGAACCGTTTGCTGGCGGGCGTAGAACAGCGTTATCCGGCGGCATCTGTTTCGGGCAAAATGGTTGCGTTGATCTCGGCGATCGGTGCTTCTATGGATACATGTGAAGTGTTGGCAAACGGGATGGCCGCATTGGGACAGGGCAACATTCAGCCGATGGCCGTGCATTCGTCACATAGAAACGTCAATGTGCAGTTTTGTATAGAAGATAAACATTATCATCAGGCGATTTGTTTGCTCCATGAAATGTTGATCGAAGAGAATTGCCCTAAAAGAAATGCAAGTAGTTATGCCGCCTAATTTAGCGTCAATATGTGCATAAAAACACCGAAACCGGATGACAACCTCTGTCATCCGGTTTTTTATAGTGTGTGGGTTCTGATATTTTGTAGAGAAACAATAAAATAAATGTGAATTAAACATTAATTATTATTTTATGGAATGTGAACATAAGCTGAATAATATATGTTCATCCTGATGTTTCATATGAATTTATAGGGAAAGCTGATGATCGATAATCTGATAAAATTTATTACAATTATTTAAATTGAGTTTATGAAATGATTATGTTAGGTGAAATTTATTTTTTATAGCCGTGATAGTATTCATTCCATATTTAACGGTTTTTATCAAATAAAATTAATCAAAGTCTCGGAATTAAAATAGAAAAAATCCAACAAAATTGAGTATTAGTAAGATAAAATTTAAAACTGACAGGTCAGTTTATAAAATTAATAAAAATATTTTAATTTTGATGTTTGTCAGGTTTTTTTTGCAGAAAATATTGCACAATTTGAGTGCAATTGGTCTTGGGACATCATGATAGAGTCCGATGTATTTGATTATATCGGCTGATGCATATGTTTGGCATATATTTACGGACAATGATGAAAATAAGGACATTACCTTTATCTATATTCTACATACTTTTCGTTTAAGTACGAAACTAATTGCGATAAAGATTATAGAAATGAATTAAAAGGTAAATGAAATGAGTAAAAAATATCTATCCAAAACGATGGCTGCGTTGATGCTCTGTACCTCTTTTGCTTCTTTTGCAAACGCGGATAAACCTACTGTCAAAATTTACGCAACTGGAGGAACCATTGCGGGAAGTTCTGAATCAAATATGGATACAACAGATTATAAAGCCGGAAAAATCGGTGTTGATCTGCTGATCTCTGCTGTACCTGAGTTAAAAGATTTTGCCCATGTGATTGGTGAGCAAATCGCAAACACAGACAGTAATAATATTAATCAGAATATTTTGTTAAAGCTTAGCAAAGCGATCAATCTGCAACTGGCTGATGCCAAAACCAGTGGTGTTGTGGTGACTCATGGTACTGACACACTTGAGGAAACCGCGTTTTTCCTTGATTTGACAGTGAAAAGTGACAAACCTGTGGTCATTGTCGGTGCAATGCGTCCGGCAACTGCGATTAGTGCCGATGGTGGCATGAACTTGCTGGAAGCTGTCAGACTGGCGTCAGATGATGATGCGAAACACCGTGGTGCAATGGTTGTGCTGAATGACCGGATCGGTTCTGCATTTTATACCACCAAAACCAATTCAACGATGCTGGATACATTTAAAGCAACGGAGCAGGGATATTTGGGTGCATTCTTAAGTGGTGAACCGCATTTCTACTATGAGCCAACAAAACCGGTTGATAAGCCTTATTTCGATATCAGTCATGTCAAACAATTACCAAAAGTGAAAATCCTGTATAGCTATCAGGATCAGGATCCTGCGTTGCTCCATGCGGCAGTTAAAGCCGGTGCAAAAGGGATTGTAATTGCAGGAACCGGCAACGGCTCTTTATCAGATGTTATGCTTGAAGCAGTACAAGAAATAATGGATAAAGGTATTCCGGTTGTTCGCTCAACCCGTACCGGTAATGGATTCGTAACGCCAAAACAGGAAGGGATCGGCTCCGGAGTTTATAATCCTCAGAAAGCAAAAGTGCTTCTGTCTCTGGCACTGGCTCACGGTGACAATCTTGAGACAATCAGAAATTACTTCGAAAACTAATCTCTACTGATACATATCTGCTAAAGGGTCTGCGGACCCTTTTTTATTGTGTGCCCCTCACTGCTGTCTTAACGGGACAGTCACTTTAACCTGTCACCTAAACCACCTTGACAGGACAGTCATCTTAACCATTCAGTAATGGATCTCACGAATTGGTTTTTTTTCTGCAGGTAATTTGTCTGATTTCTTTATCGTTGGCTATATTGTCCTGTATCTAAGTAATAAATGTGATAAGGACTCCGACTATGATTCGTCATCTGCCATCGATGATTTTTACCGTACTGCTATCATTCACTTCACTATTACCACTGACGTCTGTCCACGCTGAAGGTGCACCGGACAGTCTGAAAGAGCTGATTCCTCAGTTGGAAAGTTGGGGAAAAGATCCTGTTCTGATTGAAGCCGTCAAAGCACAGAATGCCCAAGCCGTCTCTCTGGATGAGATAAAAAAAATGGATGAGACATGGAGAAATACATCGGATGTTGATGATTTCATGTCCTCTCTCATGAGCAATAAAGCAGCGAAAAGGTTGTTGGAACTTGAAAATAGTATGTCGTTTCTTGTGGAACTGTTTCTCATGGACAACCAAGGCGCTAATGTTGCGATGACCAACAAGACATCCGACTATTGGCAGGGAGATGAAGCGAAGTTCATTCAGTCGTTCAACGGTGGTCAAGGTAAAGTCTATATTGGCGAAGTAGAGTACGATGACAGTGTTCTGAGTTATCTTGTTCAGGTCTCCGTTCCAGTGATTGATGATCAGGGAAAAACGATAGGTGCGCTCACCATCGGGGTTAATCTTGATGAGTATGAAGATCAGTAAATGATCATCTTATATTTTTATTAAGCAGTTCATCTGCTCTTACCAAGAATCATCATAATCATCAGACAAGAAACAGTTGTAGCACCCCTCCTGTTCGTTATCAAATGACAGGTGAGGTGTGCTGTTTGGGAGGGATTGATGAATTATTTTAAAAATTTGGGAATTCGCTGGAAGTTATGTATTCCATTGATTCTTGTCATGCTACTGGTATTAACCCTATCGGGCAGGAGTTTATATTCAGAAGGATTACAGGCTGAAGCGATCACCATCGTAACCCGTCATGAAATACCAGCATTGAGTTTGGTGCAGTCAGCGAATCGAGATCTCTATCAGGCTTGGGTCGCTGAGCGGAGTATTTTGACCTTACCGGTTAAAAGTGATCAGTATCAGCTCATGCAGAAAATGCATGAAGATAGCATCATGAACGCCAGTCAGAACATGGAAAAACTCAAATCATTTCAGTTGAATGCAGAGATGAAGCAGCTGGTTGAGCAATTTTGGGCCACTTATCCCGATTGGGTGAAACTCACGAGGAGAATCGAACAGGAACGGAGTTCGAATACCCGGGCTGGGCGTAGTACAGCCGTCGGTTTATCGTTTAATGAGGGGTTTGATTTATTTCAGAAAACCCAACATTACCTGCAATTAATTACCGACATTGTCGTCTTCAATGCTGATGAGCGGACCGAGCAATTGGAAGCCATGCATCAGAATTACCGGACAGGTCAGCTATGGTTAGTCGGTTTCTCTTTGCTGGTTTGTCTGGGGATTATCTGGTTTTTCCCATTACTAATTACTGGTGATTTGAAAAATATTACCCGACAAATCCAAGCTTTGGCAAAAGGGGGCGGGGATTTAACACAGCGGCTGAAATTAGATCGTCGTGATGAATTGGGTGAGCTTGCCTCTTATCTCGATAAATTCATGAGTGAACTTCATGAGCTGGTGAAACAGATTATCAGCAATGCCGAGCAGAACAATATCCATGTGTCATCTTTAGGGGAAATGTCGCGCAAAGCTTGTCAGACTGCTGAAACACAGGTGACATCCATGCGAGATGTGTCAGCTTCCAGTCAGGAAATGAGTGTCGCTATTCAGGATGTTTCCCTGCGGACTTCCGAGGTGGCGGGTTCCACAGAAAAGGCCAGTCAGTCTGCCAATGAGGGGCGTCATCAGGTCGGGACAACGCAACAGAGTATTGGGTTACTGAACGAGAGTGTGGAGCAGGCGGTGACAGCCATTTCTCGCATTGATGAATTCACCAACAAGATCAGTTCAATCTTAACCATCATTAGTGGGATTGCTGAACAGACAAACTTGTTAGCACTTAATGCTGCAATTGAAGCCGCAAGGGCCGGAGAATCCGGACGTGGCTTTGCTGTTGTTGCCGATGAAGTTCGGGGATTGGCGAACAAAACTCAAAACTGTACTGAAGATGTTAATGAAATGATCACTAATCTGGAAAAGAGTGTCCGAGATGCGGTTCAGATTATGAATCAGGCGACCGAGAGAGCATCCGTGACGAAACAAGCCAGTGAGGAAACCCAGCGTGCGATTGATGATATGATGATGTCGATGGATCATGTCACCGAAAGAACAAACCAGATCGCTGCTGTGATAGTGGAACAGAGTAAGATGGCAAAACATATTCAGGAAGAAATTAGTGTCATTGAAGCACAGTCTCAGGAGAGTGTTGAAGAATCCTCAGAGGTTGATCAGGCATGCCGTAAGCTCGATGAGCTTCATCAGCATCTGTCTCAAGTGCTCGGGAAATTCACCGTATAAAATTCAATCAGCTTCAAATTTTTTGATTAAGAGGCTCGAATGCAACTCCTCATCATTGGCGGTTGAGTTTTTTACAATCTGTTTGTCATTTGAATAATAACCGGAGAGTAGCTATGTCAAACGAACGACAGATTCACCAAATTATCCCAGCTCAGCCGACTTCTGATGGAGATGGTGTTAAAATTCGTCGTGTCGCCGGTTTCAACCACAAACAGTTCTCACCGTTTCTGATGCTCGATGAGCTTAAATCTGATGAACGGGCTGATTATGTCGGTGGCTTTCCACCACATCCGCACCGTGGTATCGAGACTCTGACTTACATGATGCAAGGCCATTTTCAACATCGGGATCATATGGGTAATGTCGGAGAACTTCGTTCCGGTGGCGCACAATGGATGGCCGCAGGTCGTGGTGTTATTCACAGTGAAATGCCAATGATGGAAGATGGTTCGTTACATGGATTTCAGATTTGGATTAACCAGCCTGCGAAAAATAAGATGCAGCCGGCGCAGTATCATGATTTTCAGCCTGAAGTCATCACCGAATATACGCATGATGAGACGGGGCTGCTGAGAGTGCTTGCTGGTCAGACTGAAGTTGCAGACCAGATATTGCGTGGTCCTTTAATGCAAACGGGCGTGCCATTGCTTGTCGCAGACTGGCGGGCGAACTTAGGACAGTCGCTTCATCTCAAAATACCGCAACAGCATCAGGCCATGATCTACGTTTACCGGGGTGAAGTTCAACTGAGCTCTCGTATTATCAAAGCCGAAGAGTTTGCATTGCTGACGCAAGGAGATTGCTTAATCGCGCAGTCCGACACACCCGATAGCGGTATGTTGATTCTTGCCGGTGAACCGATTCACGAACCTGTGGTACATTATGGTCCGTTTGTGATGAACTCGTATGCTGAAATTGAACAAGCGATCAATGATTACAACAGTGGTCAGTTCGAGACCTATTAATTTAGGTTAGACGGTGATGCTTCCGAGGCTTTGAGTAAAAATGAGCAGCGCTTATCTGCCTGACTGTTGAATGAATACTGCGAGATTCGTTTGGTAGAGGTCAATTTTTAGAGGATATGTCATCGTTCCGGATTGTGTCCATGCTCATAATTTGTTCCAATGGATGTGAGCCTGACTATGATTATCCTTGATGATCAGTCGTCCCTGAAGTTGCTAGAAGGAGCACACCATTGAAATCTTTATTGGCAGTGCTGGGACTATTGCTAATTGGCTGTAGCGCAGTGTTGATTTATATGAGTTACCAAGAATATACCAGCCCGAAAAAAATTTATGGGGCTTGGTTGGAAACGCAAGTCATGCAAGACCGGCGGGAAGTGATCACATTCAGTGAGCGCGGGGTTTATCGAAATAATCACCTGATTACCACGAAATTTGATTTTGATGGGAAGCAGGTTCAGTTTAAAAGTGGTAGTCAGGAAAATATCTATCAGATTAGTGGTACTGCTGCCTCTCCTCAGTTAAAACGAGTTGAGCCGAGTCAACCGGTTCAAATTTTGATCAAAAAAGGTTACGAACACACTCTGGAAAAGCCCGACAACGCTTGGCGTCGGGTGAACACCAGAAGTTCTTTCGCCGAAGGGTTTACCAGCAGCGATTAACCTGTTCTTAAACGATGTGATCATGTTTGGTCAAAATCGTGTCGATGATGTGGATTGGGGCTGGTGATATGCGATATTTTTTGCTAGCGTTCAACTCACTGATATTGAGAACTTACCACAACCTATGAATTCATGGATTACCGATATTCTTTCATCTCCTATCTGGCAAAGAGAAGACACGAGTGTGCTTTTGATTACGCTTGCCAGTTTCGTCGCCTGGATGTTATGGCGCTTCCTCTATCGTCATATAAGTCAACTTACTGAAAAAACCAAAGTTCGTTGGGATGACCTGTTACTCCATGCATTACGTTCACCGATCAGTGTATTGATCTGGCTCTGGCCGGCGACTATTTCCCTCGGTTTAGTGCTCGAAGATCTGAGCAATAGCCGATTAAACTGGCTTGAAACGCTTAAATTGGTCCTGTTGGTCTGCTGTTTTGTCTGGACGCTGATACGGTTGGTCAACAATATAGAAGGTTATGTATTACAGACGAAAGACAAGGATAGAACAACCGTTCAGGCCATTTCTAAGGTCGTTAAGTTGCTGGTGTTTGTGGTCGGTCTGTTGTCGATTATGCAAACATTTGGTCTCAGCCTGTCCGGATTACTGACATTTGGTGGTGTCGGTGGCTTAGTGGTCGGTTTTGCAGCGAAAGATCTGCTGTCGAACTTTTTCGGTGGCATGATGATCTATTTTGACCGTCCTTTTAAAGTGGGGGACTGGATTCGCTCTCCGGATCGTGCCATTGAAGGGACGGTGGAACGGATTGGTTGGCGGATGACAGTGATTCGTACGTTTGATAAACGTCCGCTTTATGTACCGAATTCGGTGTTCAGTAGTATTGTGGTTGAAAACCCATCTCGGATGCTCAATCGACGTATCTATGAGGTCATTGGCTTACGATATGGGGACTCTGAGAAGGTTGCTGCGGTTGTCACTGATGTGAGACAGATGTTAGAGGAGCATCCTGATATTGATGTTAACCAGACGCTGATTGTTAATTTTGATTCTTTTGGCGCATCATCGTTAGACTTCTTCATCTACACCTTCACGAAAACCGTCAACTGGATGCGTTATCATGAAGTGAAACAGGATGTACTGTTAAAAGTCATGGAAATTATCCACCATCACGGTGCTGATATTGCTTATCCGACCCAAACCCTCAAATTAGAGCCTGAAAGTGCAGGAACAGAACCACTTGAAGCGTGTCTAAACCGGAGTTGAGCGCTGAAATCTCTCTGGTAACCCCAGCAAATTACCCGAGCAGATCCTCATCTGCTCAGGGTATATATTACTTTGTTTGTTGATATGAAGCCCTCATTCTTGTATCGCGGTGGCAATTTTTGTCATTAACAGGGTAGATGATCTGTTTGAATTTGATGAAATGAAATTGATTGCATAATATTAAATTTTGTTAGAGATGAAAACTTCATGACAAAGTGATGTGATTCGAACCGGATAATCAGATCAAGTCCACATACCAGGACATGAATCAAGGAGGAAAGATGCGTGTTGATATCGTTGGTCGGCTTTTGGGCGATTTTTTTCTGGAAGCGAAAGTGGCGATCGCTGATATCGGTTTGTATTACGGACTGGATGTTAGCGGTTACCCAGAAGATATGACATTAGAAATGCTTGTTTATCAAAATCTTGGAGAAAAACCTCAACAAGGTGATTCCTTTCACTGGCAGGGATTGACTTGGGTGGTGGCCCGAGTTCGTGAGTGGCGGGTGCAACTCGTCGGATTAAAATTACCGATGAAGTGAATGATGACCTGAACCACAAAACGTGATTCAGGCAGCTGCAATATATTTGCGTTGGTTATGTTTCATGGCTTTGAGGGTAGCGATAAGCTGATCAATATCGAAATCGATGTTGAATTGTTGCTTTAGATTAGCAAGAAAGACGGCATCTTCACACATGGCTTTTTCTGGCTCGTCACTGATCTTCGCCACAGGGCGGCCATGACATTCAGCGAGTTTGATCACAATCGATAGCGGTGCATAGGTTTGACCATATTGGTTTTTCCAGCCACCGAGATCGTTGGTTAAGAATGTCCCAATCCCGAAAGAAATCTGAGCACGTCCGGCAAAATACTCACACAGTTCCAGCGCCTGACTGAAGTCGAGGCTATCAGAGAAAATAAAGAGTTTCGTCCGAGGGTCGATGCCCAGTTTTTTGTAGTGCGCAATCATCTTCTCGCCCCAAGTGAAGGGACAGCCGGAATCATGCCGGACACCGTCGTAGGCTTTCGCCAAATGCATATTAAAATCATTGAGAAAAGCATCGATATTGAGGGTATCGGTAGGTGCGATAGACAGTTGACCATCAAATGCTGTCAGCCATTGTTCCAGCGCGACGCGTTGTGAATCTCCCGGATTTACCAGTGCCTGATGACCCATAAACCATTCGTGCGCAATTGTGCCAATTGGTTTCAGGTCAAATTTTCGGGCGAAATGATAGTTGCTCGTACCGAGTAACAGCTCAGGGATCTCTTGCTTCAACTCGGCCATGACTTGTTCTTGTATTTGTGCTGAGAAGCGGCGACGCGTGCCCATTTCTGTGAGTCTAAAGTTATCAATACCGCGCTCGGCCAGCTCACGCTTCAGCGCCACGAGTTTATTGTGCAGAACCTGACGAGGCAAGTCAGCGGGAACATCTTGCCAGTTATATCGGCTTCTGACTTCTGAAATGATCGCCATAATCATGGTCTCATACAGAATTGTGTCACGCCATGTTCCGCGAATCCCGATTCGCAGCTGACGTTGTGAACCTTGCTGGATGATGCCGAATTCAACCTGCTGTGCGGGTTGAAATTGAAAATAACGCAACGCATGCAGGAAAGCTGGTTTTAGATGAGGAGAACTCTTTTTCAGATAGTCGATTTCTGCTTGAGAAAAGCGTAACTTCGACAGTTGTTCCACTTCTCCACGAATTTCAGGGAGTAATCCGCTGATATCTTCTTCTGAGCGGACGGTTAGTTCGTAACGAACCTCGATATTAGGGTAGAAAGTATGAATGGCCTGCATCATATTGATTTTATATGCATCTAAATCCAACAGACTTTGGATGATATGTTTAGAAAAAAGATGATTGTTCATGGGGGCCATCCTCACTATTTATGTTAGTAACATTATGTTTCTAACCTAGGTCGGACATTAAATGAGACGCAGGCGTTTGTCAATGACTAGTCTGTGGTATTATTGATAGGAAAAGCTTATGAATGATACCTCTTGGATATAAAAATTTATTTATTCTCAGATTGTTTTGTCATTAAAATCACCGATTAAGTTCGTAACATTCTGTGATTAAGTTTGACCTATGATGATGTCATTTCATAGAATGAGCGGAGAGTTGTATGGGAAAACTGCTTTATGATTGTAACTATCGATATGATCTGCCTTCGTTTATCTGATGACGGCATTCAAGTTTTACTGGTGAAACGGAATAATCCTGAGCGTCCGGATTTTGGGATGTGGGCAATTCCCGGAGGCTGGGTGTATGACGAAGATTTTACCGCTCGCGGTGGTGAGCCGGCCGATGAAGATTTCGAAGCAGCACGCCGCCGGATTTGTCGGCAAAAAGTACATACCTACCCTAATTTCATCAGTGATCCGCTGGTTGACGGTAATCCGAAACGCAACCCGGATGGCTGGAGTGTCAGTATTTCCCATTATGCTTTGCTGAATGCGTCGAATATCCGGCAAATTGAAGCTGCCGGCATGGATCGTAATCGTCTCGATTGGTTTGATTTAAACCTCGTTTTAAAGGGACAGATGACGCTGGCTTTTGACCATGCGGCTCAGATTCAACACGCATGGACCAAATTACGTGCTGCCGTCGAATATACGTCAGTCGTACTCTTTTTTCTGGAGAAAGAGTTTCTGGTCGCAGAAATCATCGATGCTTATGCGAAGTTCGGGGTTGAAGTGAATCGAATGACAATTAAACGGCGGTTGATTAACTCAGAAGTGATCGTGAGTACCAATAAAATTGCTGCCCCGAATAAAGGTCGTGGGCGAGGCGGAAAACCCGCAACTGTCTACCGGCTTGCAAATAATGAAGTCAGCTACTTTCAGACTTGTCTGAGAGGCTAAGTTTGGGGTAACTGTCATCGGCTGTGTTGAGTGACTGATTTTGATCTTGCGTGGCCTGTTTTGGCTCAAGCCCATATGGAAGATTGCTGAATATTGCCCGGTTTTGGTCATATTTCGGCGCTGCGTGAGGTTTCTGCCACCCCAATAGCATGATCGCGAGTAGATTACGATGTTCACCCTGTGCCAGATTGAAATCATCTTTTCCCGACGGGATCATCTGTTTTAATGGCGGAATTGCTTCTTGAATCGCTAGTCTGGTTTGGGTGACAACCGGATCCTTATCGAGTCCGGCAAGTAAAAAACTAAGTCCGACTTCTGCAATCACATCTGGTTTTGTCCGCGCTATGATGGTTTCTATATTGTTCCGGAAATAGTGGTAAATCCATTGATAATCTGCGGCTGAGACGGAATACTGATAATAACCTGAAGCCGCGATGATAATATGCGTCATGCCATAAATCTTATTTTCATACTGCTGCTTAGACAGTGCTTTGTCCTGATCATCTGGATACGTTTTCCGAAATGTTTCAATAAACGCTTGCACGACGTCCTGTTCGCCCAGCTGTTTGAGCCAGAAAACTTGATTGGCTAATTGGGCTGCCCATGCCTTGATCATCTGAGGATCGGTGGCGTACAAACTGAAGTCATATTTCCGTAACACCTGACGCAGGCGTTTGTCATGTTTGTGCTTCAGTCCATATTCATCTGCCCGAGCCATTGCACTGAGCAAATCGACACCTAAGTAAAGGTATTCCGGATGATGTTTGGTTACCGAGTACCGCAGCCGAGAGCGCTCACCTTGACTCCCTTCATACGAGGACAGACGCTGTTGAGAGTAGAGATAAATGGCTTCAGGTGTGGTGACATCACTGGCGAAATGGTTCAGTGTACTGGCAACTCTGGCCATATCCTGCCAAATGCCGGCAGCATATTTGTTATCTAAGGTTTGTCGGTACATCCGTAGTGCGTAATGTCCGGCTTTGAAAGCCGGTAGGGTGTAGAGGCGCTGTTCATAATACTCAGCGATTTGATCTGCGGAATCCTGATAACTGGGGGGAAATGTCGCCGCTTCATTTACAGCCGGTGTCCCAAGTTGCGTATTGGGCGCCGCAATACTCTGACAGGTTAATATGATGAATAAAATTGAAGCTATGCCACATTTATTTAACATACGTCGACCCAGTCTACAGAGGATGATTTATAAAACATATGCAATTGTAGAGTCAGTTATGTTAGCGCAGTGCAATAAGTCTGTGAAATTATCCCATTGACTGACCGTTGCGGTACTTCTACAGCGTGATTCTTGATAATTTAAGTGAAAAAATAAATCAGGTTTGGTTTTGTTTTATATTGTGTTTATTGATAACTAAATCACTAGTGGGGCGTTCTTATTGGTTGAAAGTGGCTATTCTGATATGAACTGTTTGATTTTAATAATTTTCTAATGTCAGAGTGCTCTTTTTGTCTATTGATCGGGTCAATGACCATTTCATGGCTGGAGGAATACGACATATTCACACCAGTCCCTCACGGGAGAGGAGCATTATGCGCGACATTCTGTTCAAAAAATGGACAGTGATTGGTTTTCTGGTTTTACTTGCCTGTATTTTGATTGTGTTGGTTGAATTTATTTTCCAGCGTCATCAAGAGGTGATGCGCCAAGAAATTCAGAGCCGGACAACAGAGGAACTTTCTATTATTCGATTTAAGCTGGAAGCAACGATTCTGGCCGATATCTATGTGGCGAAAAGTTTGTCAACGTTGACGACTGTGAATGCCAGTACTGTTGCAGAAAGTTGGGAAAAAGTCTCCCAGCGCATTATAGAACAAGGAAAATATATTCGTTCATTGAGTCTTGCCCCCAATGATATTATTGAGTACGTCTATCCGCTGGAAGAAAATAACAAAGTCGTCGGGCTGGATTTTCGGACGATACCTGAGCAGTGGGCAACCGTTAAGCAAGCTCATGAGTTGAAAGAGATTTTTATTGCCGGTCCGATTGAGAGAGGAGAGGGCGAACAGGTCATTATTGCGCGTTGCCCGGTCTTTCTTGATCCGCCATACAATCAGTTTTACTGGGGGGTGATCAGCGTCGATATTGATATCGATAGTTTACTTCAATCCCTTGCGGTTGATGAAGTTCTGCCCGGTTATGACATTGCGATTCGAGGGAAAGACAGCTCGGGAGAACAGGGCGTTGTGTTCTGGGGACAACCTGATGTCTTTAAACATGCCTTTGCTAAGGAGATGATCTATTTTCCGCATGGCTCCTGGAGTATTGCAATTGCAGAACAGGACAACGTGAATATTCTTGATCAAGTCCCTTGGTTTCAGACCAATATTGTGCGCGTGATTGGCTATCTGTTACTGGTATTCCTTATTGCTTCTTTTCTGGTGATTTATCGTCTTTACGATAAATCAAATCGTCTTTCTCTTTATGATGAACTGACTCATCTACCGAATCGCCGTTATTTTATGAATGAATTGAATCGGTATTTCGAGCGAGAAAAGCGAGCCAGACAACCGACCGGCTTTGCCCTATTGTGTATTGATGTAAATAAATTCAAAACAATCAATGATACCTATGGCCATAATGTCGGGGATCAGGTGCTGGTGGAGTGTGCCCGACGGATTGAAAATGCGATTCGGGACAACGATTGTGCTGCACGTATTGGCGGTGACGAGTTCTTAGTCTTGTTAAAAGGCGGAGAAAAAGGGGAAGACTTGCGGAAAATTATGGATCGGGTGCGTCATGCGGTTGGTGTGACCCCCGTGATTTGTGGTGAGCTTGCAATTCCGGTTGGCATCAGTGTCGGTTATACATGCTACCGACCGGAAATGCAGAGTGTTAACGAAATGATTCATCATGCTGATAATGAAATGTACGATGAAAAATATGCGTCCTGATCCTTTTTGAGTATCGGAACAATCTGCGTACACCCGACAATATCATCGGTCAGTCACGATAATATTGTCGGGTGATGTGTTGTAACAGCTCGGCTTACGGGGACAGACACTCCCTCTGGGGCAGATTAACCGTGCATCGTTGATGATACCGCGTTCTATCCACTTGATATTGAGTATTTTGGCAAGTGTCGTCAGTTCATTCTGAATCGCTGACGGTATGGCTGACATCCCACCGTTTCTGACACAGGATTCTTTCAGTTCCATCGCCATTTGCAGTGCATCTCCCCCTTGAGCATTGATCGCTGGATTCAGATCAATTCCGGCACATAACACCCGCTTGTTACCCGCAGGATCGACGAGATTCAGTGATTCACAACAGTAGATTCTGGGTTCATCCCCGACATTGAGCAGTGAAATTTGAGCGGAGCTGGATGACTGCGGGTGCTTCAGTTGCCGAAATACGGCCCAGTGTTGGCAGGGATCGTTGACTGTCCTCATATTGCCCCAGGGAAGTGGAATACCGTTGCCACGGTAGACTGCTTTGAGTTTGCCTTCTCCATAGGCATCAAAGTAATGCCAATATGGATAAGGAGAGACCACCGTCATTCTGCGCATGGCGACGGATGGGGACACACCGACTTTTTGATGGACGCTGATCTCATAGCCATTGCGATCCAGCAGTTGCCGGAATGGTACTTTCGGGCAGAGCAGTGCACCGGCAAAAAAGCTCGATTCGAAATCTCGCCAGGCTTGTAAGATATCTTTCGAGTTGAGTTCATAACTGATTTGTGGATTTGCCACATCTTCCCAACTGCTGGTATGGCCGATTGAGAGAACGGTTTTACAGCCATCTTTGCTGTGCAGAATATTGTGACCGATGTATACCGCGAGATCATACTTTAGGCGAGTCGGATGATGTTTCATCACCTCATTAAGATAAATCCCGTTCGGTGGTTCGAAATAAGATGTGATTAACTGTTTGGCGGATAGACCCAACTCGTCTTGAACTTCTTGAGGGGCTTGTGAAAACCAGTGAATCCCGAGCCCTAAATGTCTGGCAATATCCGTCAGATCCTCAACAGTCAGATTCAGCTTCTTGAGCCCGATGTTTTCTGCGGCACGCTCCAGATCCGGAAAATGATTTTGCAGGCTCTCTTGATGCGCCCGAATGAGGAGCTGGGCGAACTGACGGCCGGTAATGCCGGTTTGAGACAACATTTCAGGGATTGCAATCTGGAGAATATCTTGTGAAAACAGGAAACTGGGTTCTAATGCCATCCCGCTGATGCCCCCTCGACTGCCTTTATCCGGGGTAATATCGATCTGTTCCGGTTGATCGTCGAGAAACCATTGTGGACTTTTTTGAAAGACTTCAGCGATCACGGCTAGCATTTCGAGGCTAGGAACCCGTTTTCCCCTTTCAATCATCGAGAGATAAGAAACAGAAGGGGCATATTCAGGATTCAGGCGAATACAACGAGATGATAAATCTTCCATGGTCAGATGATTTCGTTTCCTCAAATTTCTGACTTTGGTGCCAAGAAAGTGAGACTGTCGAATTAAGCTTTTAGATGCGGTCATTTGTAAAATTCACACTGTAAAATTTTTGTTGTGAAATTATGTATAAAAATAGATTAGTCTAAAAAGTAAGCAAAATCACGATGCAGCCAAAAAAG
The DNA here is from genome assembly GCF_059641415.1 of Vibrio rubrogenes. Lineage (NCBI taxonomy): Bacteria > Pseudomonadati > Pseudomonadota > Gammaproteobacteria > Vibrionales > Vibrionaceae > Vibrio > Vibrio rubrogenes. The sequence continues at coordinate 75,129 of NZ_JCARSY010000015.1, read as the reverse complement.
AATATTGCATAGCGTGATTGTGTGAAACAGAGAGTGTGAAACGGAGATAGTTTGCCGCAAAGAGGATGCATGAATGAATATGCCAATGTTACAGAGTTTGTTAAAGACTGATTGTTCGTTAAAATCACATGATTCGTCATATGAGCAACAGTCAGGTCAGTTTATTACCGAGATGGTGATGTCCGTAGAGTCTTTGGGGGCAGGACAGACCCAAGAGAAACAACTTCAGGCGAAGCAGTTGCTTGACCAGCTTTTCCCGTTGCATGAAGGATCACATAGTGATGTCACTGGATATGTGATCGATTACCATCACTTGATGGCTTATTTTCAGGACGGACGCCATACCGGGCTGCGTTATCCGCAACATTTCGTGGCTTATCTCGGGGATCGCAATGGCCCTGAAGCCATTCTGTTTCGTAATGGCGATGGATGCCACGTTGAAGTGACATTGGGGAATGGCAAAGGAACGGGAATGCCGGAGCTGGTTTTGGTTGACGATATTCAATTGGAAACTTATACCCACCTGAACTCCGTCGCTTCAGAAAGTCATGCAACGTTAGGCCTTCGTCATTGGGTCAGCTTGGTGAAAGCCGATGGGCAGGGGCATCCTCAGGTTTGCAGCGAGAATAAAGAATATCAGTCTAAAGATGAAGCCGATTATCAGCTGGGTATCAGTTTCAATCTTGACTCATTCAGTGCTTGAGGCGATTTCGCTCCGCTATTTTACATTCGTTCATTCAGTACACATCCATCACCGCGTATCGGTTGCCTGGCAATCCATACGCGGTTGGTGTATTTACCGACAGCTTTTTTATCAACGAATGAACAGCATAAAACTGTTAGCTGCTAAAAGCCCGTTCCTGCAATTTTGTAGCCCCGCGCAGCATGGCTTCGACTAGCTCCGTCGCGTGGAATTTTTCCAGTGCCTGATGAGCCCCGACCTGACGGGCACGATCAACACAGATTTCACTGGAAAGTGAAGTATGAAGGATAATGTAGGCATGGTTCAGCGCATCATCATTCTGGATTTCGAATGCTAGTTCATAACCGTCAAGACCCGGCATTTCGATATCGCTGACCAGAATATCGATCGGAGAGCCTTGTTCTGCCCGTTTACGCATCAATTGCAGACCCTCTGCCCCATTTTTGCAAATTTCGTAGGGAATATTGATACCGTCCAGAGCGTCGGCTAACTGTTTTCGGGCCAAACTGGAATCATCCACGAGCAGAATGTTAAAGGATTTGAGTTTTTCTCGTTCCACATCTGTCAGAATCGGAATCTTGGTCGCTTCGTATTGTGGATATATCTTCGACAGGAGTAGTTCGACATCCAGCATTTGGACGATACTGTCTTGGTAACGGGTGATACCGGTAACAAAGATATGATGTCCTGCGGTTGACGGTGCCGACTCAATTGAACGCCAATCACATTCAATGATTTTTTCAATCGTGCGGACCATGAATGCAACGACAGTACGCAGGCAGTCTGTGACGATCAAATAACAATTCTGATATTCCTCCGGCGGAATTGGCCGAAAACCAATGGCTGCGGCCATATCAATGACGGGAATTGTCATATTACGAATCGTGACAGTGCCAACAACATTACGGTGAGAATACGGGATCTGTGTCATTGGCTGATAGGACACAATTTCTCGAATCTTTAAGGTGCCAATAGCAAACAATTGACGTTTAAGATTGAGTGTAAACATCAACATCCCTTGCGATTGATTGGCTTTACTAACGGTTTTCGCCATGACGAGTTACCTTAAAAAATACTTACGCCAATAATATACTTAAAATGCGCGAAGATGCGAGTTCCAATCGACTGGTACGTTGAGTTGTCTTTCGGACTTGATCTCGGAACTCACATTACATTCAGACGTAATTGTGAATATCATACGCTTACTCATAAGCATACTGCAAAACGCCAGTTTATCGATTGTTCCGGCTGTTTTATACCCGATTTCTTTGTGAGAGTAGACAGTGATCAACCTATCGTCATTGGTCGTCACTTTTTTGCCTTTTCTACTTTAACACTCTGTAACATCTACATTACTGTGCCGATATGAAAAATGTCTACTATGATAGAAGGAGTCTTGTCTATTGGTGCTGAGAAAGAGGTGTCCTTCATGTTTTTTAATCGTTCCCTTGTCAAAGAAAATGAAGCTTTGAAAAAAGAACTTCACATGATCAAGCAGATGCATGACAGTCTTGGCAAAGAAATGTTAACGATAAAACTGAATTCATCTGGATTGGTTAGTTCGGTGAATTCGCTTTTTTGTAAAGAGATGAAATACGAGTCACAAAATATTGAAGGATATAAACTCACCGAGATGGTGCCACCGAAAGAGCGTTCGACCGGACACTACCAACGTTTGAATAGTGCACTGAAGGAAGGCAGACATTGGAATGGCGCGCTGCAACTGCTGAAAGGGAACGGTGAAGAATCGTGGTTGCGGGCCATTTTGCAGCCAATCTACGATATTGATAGGCAACTGCAATATTTTTTACTTTATGCTTCGGAACTAACACAAACTATTCGTGCTTCAAGAGAACATGAAGATATGATTGCAGCATTGCTGCGTTCGACGGCTGTAATTGAGTTTGATCTTAATGGGCATGTCCTGACGGCAAATGATAACTTTCTTCGCACGATGGGTTATAAAAAAGAACAAATTATCGGTAAACATCACCGTATGTTCTGCGAACCTGGGCTCTATAATTCTCCTGAATATGAGAGTTTTTGGCGTGAGCTGAGAAGAGGTAATTTTATCTCGGATCGATTTAAGCGTGTGGATAAACATGGGAATACCGTATGGTTGGAAGCATCTTATAATCCGATTCACAACAACCATGGTGATTTATATAAAGTGGTGAAATTTGCCTCAGTGATCACAGAGCAGATGAATCGGGAACAGGCCATCTCTGAAGCTGCCAACATTGCCTACGAAACGTCACGGTTGACCGATACACAGGCTGCAAAAGCACAGAATGTCATTCAGGATACGATTCGGACCATGGAAGAGCTTGAACAGCAGATGATTCATGCCTGTCAAGGGATTAAGGATTTGGATGAGCTTTCCAAGAGGGTCAGTGATCTGGTGGGTAACATCAGTGGAATCGCCGATCAAACGAACTTGCTTGCCTTGAATGCAGCCATTGAGGCGGCCCGGGCAGGTGATCAGGGACGTGGTTTTGCCGTCGTCGCTGATGAAGTCAGAGAACTTGCCTTACGGACCAGTAAAACCACCGCTGAAATTGTGGATGTGGTGTCGAAGAACCAAAAACTGACGGAACGCGCTGTCGGGCTGATTGAAAATGGGCAGCAGAGAGCGAACGATGGTTTGAACCTTTCAAATGATGCCGGTGTTGTGATGGCTGATATTCAGGATGGCGCGAAAAAAGTCGTGAGTGCGATAGAAGAGTTCCATCAGAAATTGTAAGGCCTGTCAGAAATTATAGGGACAGTCGCGCTGAGGATTGATAATGACTTCATTGATGAAGTTCGTTAAACTTCGCGCCTTTAAAGGTGGGGGAGGCGATCTAATGGCAAAAACAGCAGCAGCGTTGCATATTTTAGTAAAACATCAGAATCAGGCTGAAGACATTCTACAGCAGATCAAGAAGGGTGCTAAATTTCAAACGCTGGCCCGAAAATATTCTTTGTGTCCTTCCGGCAAGAAAGGCGGTGATCTGGGTGAGTTTCGTCAGGGGCAAATGGTACCTGCGTTTGACAAAGCTTGTTTCCGTGGGGAGGTACTCAAACCTCAGATTGTCAAAACCAAGTTTGGTTGGCACGTGATTAAAGTGTTGTATCGGACATAAGTGGGCGTTTTCGCTCTTTTGATCCTCGGTCACTGAACGCCATACATTTTAAAATTCGTCCATTTTTTCGCTTGGCACGTACCACTCGAACACGATTCCAAACATATGGCGTCTTCACTGAATTGGTTGGTTATTTCTTATTTTGATCCATCTGAGAGTGCTTTGGTCTTTTTCAAATAGTCATGTTGCAAAATATACATGCGTTTGACATCCTGATAGCGTCCATTAATAAAGAACTCTTCAATCAGATGCCCTTCTTCAACAAAACCGGCTTTACGATATAAATAGAGCGCGACTTCATTATCGATAGCAACATGCAGATAAATCTTGTGTAGATTGAGAATCGTAAATGAATAATCTAATGCTTTGTTGATGAGATCTAAGGCATAGCCTCTTCCCTGATATTCAGGGGTGATAATAATCTGAAACTCGGCACTTCTGTGAATGTAGTTGATCTCAATTAACTCAACGAGACCAATCAGCTGTTTATTTTCATTTTCTACAACAAAGCGTCTTTCTGCATTGTCGTGAATATGTTTGTTATATAACTCCTCAAGCTCATCAAAAGATTCATATGGTTCTTCAAACCAGTACGACATGATATTTCTATTATTATTAAGATTGTGAATAAAACGTAGATCCTGACGTTCTAATGCCCGCAGGTAAAGTTCACTTTTCATGGGATGATCCGAAGTTAATCTTGCATTAAGGTTTTTCATGGCATCAATCTGCCGATGTGAATCAGATGTCCCGTATAACATAGCACGTTGCAAGGACAGGCACCAGATAGCTTGTAAGCAGCGGAAAAACATTCCAAGGACAGACACTTAAAGGGAGAGTTGCAAGGACAGACACCTGAATCGGTATTCAAAGGGGCGCTGCCAAGGAAGGGTGAATCCGGTGCTCCGGTGGGATTGTTGCAATGCAAGCGAAGAGACCGACCAAAATATCTCTGGTCGGTAGTGGTTTAACATTATTTCAGGTATTGAACATGAGCTTCCATTTCTTCACCAATTTCTTGGCGCATATTCATTAAACGGATGGCAGATTTTCTAAGCGCAATATCTTCCGGTGCGGATGGTACCCACTCCGGTACAGCGCTTGGTTTTCCATGTTCATCGACAGCAACCATGATCACAATACAGTGTGTTGTCAGCCGATTTTCTTGCAATTTAGGGTCACTCGCCTGAACGTCGATCGCGACATGCATTGAGGTGCGTCCTGTGTAGACGATTTTAGCGGTCACTTCAACGAGATGACCGACCAAAATCGGGGCGACAAACCGAATACCGCCTGCATATGCTGTAATGCAGTATTTTCCACTCCAGGCTGCAGAACAGGCATAGGCGGCTAAGTCGATCCACTTCATCACGGCACCACCGTGAACTTTACCGCCGAAATTTACATCGCTGGGCTCAGCCAGAAAACGTAGTGTGAGCTCTCTTTTTTTATTTGTCATATCGACGTCCTCATCAATTGTGGAGACAACCATAAATTGATATTACTATTCATTATCTAAACTTATGCAAGTTTACGATAAGTTCATAAAAAGGTAATTTTTTTCAACAGTCACGTTGTTGACCATGCGATTTATGTTTTGAACAGAAGCCGCTGGAGTGGCAAGTCAGCCTAACATAGGCTCTGGCTTTCAGACCAGCCACCGTACGTTCCACAACGGCGGGGTCTTTTATTTTCTGGCTCAGAGATTCGCGATTAGCCGATAGCAAAATGCTGGATGGCATAAGAACCGTAGCACTACGAGCCGCTTTACTAAGGTTGGCGTCTTAGCCGGAACGTAGTCTGACTACGATTACTGTGAGTTAGTGGTCTCCGCGCTGCTCTTTTTCGACTTGTTGATCTTGAATAATCTTCAGCAGGGAAGGCAGAAACGCTCTGTCTACAAACGATTCATTGTTCCATATTTTGGACTTCATTACTGCTTTAGGACAATGGAAAAGTAGTGAATCTACGGTCACCTTGATGACCAATTTCGGCTTTGTTTTTCCATCAAGGCAAAGCTCGCGAATTTCGTCATTAACATGAATGGAAGCTGTTCCCTTCACTCTTACTACGTCTTCAACTCCCGGAACTATAAATAGCATGCCAACTTTTGGGTCGGTGATGAGGTTGGTTAAGGTATCCAAACGGTTATTGCCCGGGCTGTCCGGGAAAGCCAGCGTTTGATCATCCAGTACTTTGACGAATCCCGCTTCTCCACCGCGTGGAGAGACGTCTAGAAAGTTATCTTGACCGGTTGAAGCAAGAAAAAACAGCCTGCTGTTTTCAATAAAAGTTCGGGTGTGCTGATCAATATGTTTGATGTCTTTAGCCACAGCTAACGGGTGCGGTGTGCTATAGCGTTCTCTTAATTGTTCCAGTGTGGTTATTTGAGTCATTTTATACTTTCTCTGTACCTATACTTTATCTTTGGTTATCAGTCATAAACTATTTGTAAATGATACTTAGTATTATTTGAAATTGGTTTGCATTATCATGTTCTAACTCATAGGACAGAGTCAAATGCCATCTCGACGAGATACCGTTCTTATAAATTTGCAGCCATAAATTGAAGCCAATCGTATGTTGAATCTCAAAGCCGTTTTTAGCGTTTTTCTTTTTTCTTTCATCACTGCGTCTAGTTGGGCCGATGATCATGCGACGGACGATCGTTTGACGGATGGTATGACGGATGACCGCGTGACCTATCCCATCAAAATTCAGCATGCCTTTGGCACCACGATCATTAAGCAAAAACCGGTGCGAATTGCGACGGTCGCTTGGGCGAACCATGAGGTACCGCTGGCGCTTGGCGTCGTGCCTGTCGGTTTTGCGGCCGCAAAATTTGGGGATGATGATGGCGATGGGGTTTTGCCTTGGGTGAAAGCCCGATTAGATGCGCTGGGCGCACCAACGCCGCCACTGTTTGATGAAGGGGATGGTATCGATTTCGAAGCCGTTGCCGCGACGCAGCCGGATGTCATTCTGGCAGCGTATTCTGGTTTGAGCCGTTCTGATTACGAAACGCTCAGTATGATTGCACCGGTGGTGGCATATCCTCATGCGCCTTGGTCGACTGACTGGAGAAGTATGATCCGCATAAACAGCGCTGGTATGGGGATGGCGAAGCAAGGTGAGGAACTGATTGCGAGTATTGAACAAGACATCGCGTCGCGAGCGGCAAAGTATCCGGAACTCAAGGGTAAATCTGCCATGTTTATGACCCATTTAGACCCGACTGATTTGAGTGTGGTGCACTTTTACACCGCTCATGATACGCGAGTAAAATTCTTCAACGATCTGAGCCTTGTCTCTCCTCAAAGTATTCGTAAATTCAGCAGTTCCGGGCAGTTTTCCGGTGAAGCAAGTATTGAACAAATTGACGCATTTAATGATGTTGATATCTTCATCACTTACGGTGGTGAAGCACTGCTGAAGCCTCTTTCAAGTAACCCGCTGATGTTAAAAATGAATGCGGTTAAACATGGCTCAATTGTGATGCTGGGGAGTGGACCGTTAGCCACCGCAGCGAATCCGACCCCGTTATCGATTCCATGGGTGCTGGACGATTATCTTGAGGCGTTGGCAGCGGCTGCACGCAAAACACAATGAGTACCTCTGTGGCCAAAAGTAATCCGTTTTCAATCAGAGGTTTTGCCGTTTCTCGCTTGGTGACGCTTGTCGGTTTACTGATTATTTTGTTTCTTTTATGCCTGTTTTCTGTCGCGTTAGGGACAAGAGAAGTGGCCTGGACTGAAATTTTCAGCGCAATTCAAGGCAACCTAAATACAGTGGGCGAAGCTGCAGTAGCTATGCGTATTCCTCGCACCGTATTAGCGGTGATTGCAGGCGGCTCTTTAGGATTGGCCGGCGCTGTCATGCAGGGTGTGACTCGCAATCCGCTCGCTGATCCCGGTATTCTCGGTGTCAACATTGGCGCGTCATTCTTTGTCGTCGTCGGACTGGCTTGGTTTGGGATGAATCAAATCCAGACCTATGTCTGGATGGCAATTTTAGGCGCTGCACTCACAGCGGCATTTGTTTATACCATCGGCTCAATGGGGCGAGGCGGCGCAACACCGCTTAAGCTCGCATTAGCAGGCGCTGCAACTTCCGCGGCTTTATCGTGTTTCACGATTGCGGTTGTATTACCACGCAATGATATCGCGGGTGGCGCCCGATCCTGGCAAATCGGCGGAGTAGGCGGGGCCACATTTGAGACCATCATACTCGTTTTGCCATTCTTATTGGCTGGTTTAGTTATCACAGCCTTAACCGCAAGGAAACTAAACAGCTTAGCGTTGGGAGACGATCTCGCAACAGGCTTGGGTGAGAATGTGGTGCTGGCTCGCAGTGTTGCAGGACTCGGGGCTATTTTGCTATGTGGCGCGACAACCGCGATTTGCGGACCTATCGGTTTTGTGGGCTTGGTTGTGCCACATTTTTGCCGCCTGTTAGTCGGTGTGGATCATCGCTGGTTACTGCCTTTCTCTGCGGTGTGCGGTGCAAGTCTACTTCTGCTGGCAGACATCGTAGGGCGAATCCTTGCTCGTCCAAGTGAGTTATCTGTAGGTGTGGTTACGGCCTTTATTGGCGCGCCATTTTTTATCTGGATTGTGCGCCGCCAGCGAGTTAGGGAATTATAATGTCCGCTGAATTACTGCTTTTACAACGAGTAAGAACGGCTCGTCAGCAACGGATACGGCGCTGGTCGTTGATCATGATTGGCTTAGGGATTTTAGCGCTTTCTGCTTGGTGTTTAACGCTGGTGTTGGGGCAGTCTTATACCCCTCCGTCAATAGTCTGGAAGGTGCTACAAGGAGAAAGTATTCCCGGAGCCAGTTTTACTGTCGGGCATTTGCGATTACCCCGGGCGATAATTTCATGCCTTGTCGGAATGAGTTTTGGCTTAGCCGGTATCGCATTCCAAACGATGTTGCGTAACCCCTTAGCCAGCCCAGATATTGTCGGTGTCAGTTCGGGAGCCAGTGCTGCGGCTGTGTTTGCGATTATTGTGCTTCATATGGGTGGCTCTGTTGTCGCTATTTTTTCCATTCTGGCTGGCTTGGCAGTTGCGCTCACTGTCTACGGTCTCTCTTATAAAAACGGTGTTGCAGGAACCCGGTTGATCTTGGTCGGCATTGGCGTTTCCGCAATGATTGACAGCTATATCGCCTATATCCTCTCGCAAGCCTCATCATGGGATCTGCAAGAAGCGATGCGTTGGTTAACGGGCAGCGTCAATTCCGTACAGATTTATCAAAGTGTGCCACTGTCGATTTCATTGGTTTTTTTCGGCGGTCTGCTGCTGAGTCAAACCAAGTCATTAGAAGCGTTACGGATGGGGGACGACACCGCTGCCGCTCTGGGTGTCAATATCACATTGACTCGTCTCATCGTTATGGTGTGTGCGGTCGGTTTAATTGCGGTTGCTACCGCTGTGACAGGTCCTATCGCTTTTGTGGCATTTCTATCCGGCCCCATCGCTGCCCGCATGGTCGGCTCGAACGGCCCATTGCTCATTCCTGCTGCGTTAGTGGGTGCCGTATTAGTGTTGGCAGGGGATTACATCGGACAGTTTCTTCTTCCAAGTCGTTACCCTGTCGGTGTTATAACGGGTGCGTTAGGTGCGCCTTATCTTATTTATCTAATTATTCGCGTGAATCGTAAAGGGGGAGCTTTGTGACAAAAGCTCATGAACTTGTGGTAGAGCAGTTGTCTGCCGGTTATGGCGAAAAAACGATAGTTAAAGATCTCTCGCTCAAGGTGACTCCGGGAAAAATTACTTCGATTGTCGGTGCTAACGCCTGTGGTAAATCAACACTGTTAAGAGCAATGTCTCGTTTACTGACGCCTTCTCACGGACAAGTGTTGCTTGATGGAAAGTCTGTCCATCAAAGCCCAACGCGAACTTTGGCGCGTACATTGGGCTTGTTGCCTCAATCTCCGACTGCACCGGAAGGTATTACGGTTGGTGATCTCGTCAGCCGTGGGCGTCACCCGCATCACGGTTTCATGTCTCGCTGGAATCACAAAGATGACGCAGCGGTCGCTAATGCGTTGGCAGTGACAAAGCTCACTGACCTGATAGACAGAGACGTTGATGAGTTGTCTGGCGGGCAGCGTCAGCGCGTCTGGATAGCAATGGCGCTTGCGCAGGAAACGGATATTCTGTTGCTCGATGAACCGACGACGTTTTTAGATGTGGCCCATCAAGTCGAAGTGTTGGATTTGCTGGTGGATCTGAATCTTCAGCATGGGATTACCATCGTTATGGTTTTGCATGATCTCAATTTAGCTGCCCGCTATTCAGACTACTTGCTGGCGATGATCAACGGGCAGATTCACACCCACGGTGTACCGGAAAAAGTGCTGACGAATGACACTATTCAAGCGGTATTTGGTTTGAACAACCATATTATCATCGATCCGGTTTCGAACATTCCGATGATGATTCCGATTGGGCGACACAAGCTGAAATAACCGCCGAATCAGCGCGACTTCCATGTCGTGTCTGTGGCGGTCAGTCTTAGTTAGGATAGCAACTGCAAAAACGCCATCAGCGCAGGATTATCAGAGGTTTTTTTATACACAAAACTCAAAGGTGATGTGTGAGGTAAAACGTCCAACGGTGTATAGCGCAGCATATTCGATGGCCGGGTAAAGTGGCGCTCATTGACAATTGCAACGCCATTGCCCGCTGCCACTAAACCAAGCATGGTGCTTTCTCCGTGCGCCCATTGGGTCACTTCTGGTAACCAGCCTATTGTGTTGAACAGGACTTCCTGCCAGTCGTAGTAGTAAGGATCAACGCTTCTTGGTAAGCGAATAGAAGGCAATAGATTGAGCGCTTCAATTGAGGTCGATGGTGATAGGGTTTTCCCCCAACTGGCAGGATAAGCCAGTACCAACTTGTCTTGAGCGATAGGTTGTATAGAGTATTCCGAAGGCAACTCAGAGAAATGATAAAGAAAGGCACCATCAATTTGGTCTAGCTCTAATCGTTTCAGTAGCACCATTGGTGTATCTGAATACACTTCCAGTTCAACGTCATGGTTGTCGTGACGAAACTGATTGATGCTCTGATTTATTTGCCCTTCCCAGAGGACGAAGTCTGGCGCACCTAAAGCAAGAGAGCCATATTCGGTATGAGTAAATTGACGAACATGCTCGTTAGCATCGTCAATCTGCCTCATGATTGATCCCAGTTGTTTCTGATAGATCTTCCCTGCTCGGTTTAGTCGCAAACCTTTCGGTAAACGGTCGAATAAAAGTACACCAAGTTCTGTTTCCAATTCTTTGATTTTTCTTGATATCGCCGGTTGAGTAACGTGGACCTTTTGAGCTGCCAGGCGAATGTTTTGTGTTTCAGCGACCGCTAAAAAGTATTTAAGGTGACGTAGCTCCATGAGGGGGTCTCTCTCGGCATCAGTTGATAACTATATATCAATTTCATTTATTACAAATAATAAGCATTATCGTTTGCATTATCAATAGTAAGAAATAACAATAAAAATTAGCAGTATGGGATGATTAACAATGGAAAATATTAGAAGTGGTAAGGAACGTTATAGTGCGATGCACTTATTTCTCTGTTTTGTTCCAACGCTTTCTTATTCAGGCGCTGTTTATTCAGAAGTTCAAGATAGTGTTCAACAAGACCAAGCGTATCGTGTAAACACCATTACGGTTTATGGGCAGCCCATCGCAGGGGATGCCGATACCACTGTGGCTGAAGAACTATGGGTTGGCGGCAAGGTTGCGACCAGTGTGCTTGATACCCCGGCTCTGGTTTCGGTGATTACGGAAAAAGAAATTAACCAGCGTAACGCAACGACGACAGAAGAGATTTTGCAGTATTCACCGGGTTTGGTGACGGATTATTACGGTTCGGATGACCGTAATGATTACTTCATGATTCGGGGCTATCAGGCAACAACGTATCGCGATGGCATGACGCTGGGCTCGATGCGCAGTGTTCGTGAAGATCCATATGCGTATGAGCGAGTTGAAGTGATGCGCGGTGCGAATTCAACGCTGTTCGGTCCTGCTGATCCGGGGGGCTCAGTTAATTTTGTCAGTAAAAGACCTAAGTTTAAAAGTTTTGGCAATACTTATGTATCGTACGGTTCATTTGATAATAAAGAGATTGGGCTGGACTTTGGTGACACGATCAATGAGTCAGAAACGGTTGCTTACCGTTTTACCACCAAAATCAAAGACAGCGATCTTGAATACGATTATTCAAAAGATAATTCACAGTTTGTAATGGGGGGGATGACATGGCAGCCATCAGTGCAAACAACAGCAACGTTGATTGTGGACTATCTGGGCAGAGATGCCACGCCTAACAGCGGCGGTTACCCATTGGATAGAGAGTACGATCGCAGCGAATTCTATGGTGAACCTGACTACAACAAACACGATGTTGAACGCACCAACATTACCGCTCAAGCTGCGCATCATTTTGAAAATGGTATCTCGCTGAGTGGTAACTTGCGCTACAGCAAACTCGAAGACGATTTTGGTTATGTGTATTTGTATGATTATGAAGGAAGAACGGGAAGTAATATCTCTCGTTACTATTTCGGAACCGATACCCAGTCGGAACAACTCATTGGTAATATGATTCTGCAATACGATGCGAGTTTTGAGCGTATTGATAGCAGTACATTAATCGGTTTGGAATATCGTGATGCTTCGACCCAAGAAACATCGCTTTATAGCAGTGATAAGGTCTCAGTCAGTTCTATCGATCTAAATAACCCTGTGTATACGGGCCTATCAATGACAGGCGAAGTCGATAGCCAAACAGATCGAGACGATACAACCAAATCTATATTTTTACAGCAAAACTTAGCGCTTGATGATCGTTACATACTTGCGTTGGGCATTCGCCATGACTATATGGATCTCTCCAGTCGTGACATAAAAACCAGTGTCAACTCTAGTGATGACTTCTCTGAAACATCTTTGCGAGCTGCCTTTACATTTAAAGTGAGTGACGAGTGGTCAACTTATATCAGTCAGGTTGAATCTGTCGCTTCACCAAGTATTGGTGTAAAACCGGAGCGAGGAGAACAGCTAGAAGTGGGCGTGAAGTTTGCTCCACTGAGTATGAATGCTTTGTTCTCTGCTGCGATTTACGATCTTGAAAAGAATGATGTCACGATGTCTATCGTTCAGGATGATGGCAAGATTCAAAAAGAAACGATAGGTGAGACGCGTGTTCGTGGTCTTGATTTAGAAGTGAAAGCCGAAATAACAGATAACTTTAATGTCACGGGTGGATACTCATACATGAAGTCTAAAGTTGTACGTGGCAGCACTCAAAACGGTGATATTCTAGACGGCAATGAATTTGTGACTGCACCAAACCACAGTGCTTCTTTATGGGGCTTCTACACTCTGCCAATCGAAACGATCGATTTTGGTCTGGGTGCACGTTATGTGGGCACTTATTATTTTGATGCAGCGAATACCGCTAAAAGCGAAGCTGCAACATTGTTTGATGCTGCATTCGCTTATCGCATTTCAAAATCAGCGCAATTGTCACTTCATGTACATAACTTAACTGATAAGCAGTATGTAGTGGGTTCAGGTACAGCGAACTACTACAACCCAAGCCGTTCGGTTAATGCCTCTTTAAATTATTCTTGGTAACGAGTCGCTTATATTAAAAAATATCAATTTATGGTTGTATCCACATTAACTGTGGATACAACCATACCTTGAAACGGCGTTTGAATTCGATACTGTTAGCGATTCAATGATGATTATCGGAATGAGGATAAACAACGGGCGAGTAATATTCTTGGTGTATAATTAGAAATATCAAATATTATCAGTGTGATAACACTCAATGTATTTTCCTATCCAATTTAAAAATGCCTGTAATTTTGGTCGTGTTTCATGACCTTTAGGGCAAATTAAATCGTAGCCGTATCCTGATGGGACCTGTTCGAAGAGGGGAATCAATGCACCACTTGCGAGATACGATTGAATCGTGTGGTAGCGACCTAAGGCGATTCCCATTGAATTTCGGGCTGCAACCATCGTTAGTTCTTCATGATTAAATACATATTTATGTTTTAAAAGACTGGTGCTTCTACCTGTCGCGTTTAACCAATGCTGCCATTCACTCAATGGCGATAAAAATTCTAGCGATTCTGTGCAATGCAGAAAAGTGGCTTCTTTCAGACGTGATTCACTTTCATATAAATTGAAGCGTTGTGCATATTCAGGTGTACATACAGGAACCAAGTATTCATCAAATAACCTGATGTGATAAAAATTGGGATGTGTCTCATTACCATAGTAAATCGCGATATCAACCGGTTGATTATGAAAGTCCAGTTTACTTGCTTTGACACGCATCTTTACGTCTAGGTAAGGATACAAACGTTGAAACTCAGCCATTTTAGGGACTAACCACAAATGGGCAAATGTCGGTGCAATCCCGATATACAATTCTCCTCTTAATTCGTTGAAGCGAATGTCATCAACTTCAGTGAAGATATTTGACAGGGATTGGGTTAGTGTTCTGAGCATTCTGTGGCCGTCTTCCGTCAGTTCAAGTTTTCTTGTCAGACGGACGAAAAGCGTGAAACCGAGATCTGCTTCAAGCTTTTTAATTCGTTGGCTAACCGCTCCCTGAGTCAGGCACAATTCTTCAGCCGCTAATGTGAAACTTAAAAACTTTGCTGCAACGCTGAAAGTATAAAGGTTTGCCAAGATATTTTGCTTATCTGCCATGTGTATGAACCATCCTATGTATCAGAAATATTAATTCATAAATATCACGATTTTGTTTGTCGTTGTTGGGTTTGTCAGGTGCAATGAACACAAGAAGGACACACGAGAGAGTATTGCAAAATGAGTAAGAAATTAAAAGTTGTCGTGATCGGTGGCGGCTCATTCCGTTAAACCTCTCACCGTTTGATTGTCCTAAAGACCTATTAAAAGATATTCAGTTTCGTTGGATGTTTGAACAGGATTCGGTTCTCAATCATTCATGTGAATAATGAAGAGCAAAGGAGACGTTGAATCGATTAGAATACACATAACTTCAACGGAACAAGAAAGACACTCGCTATGCTACAAAAAGAGAGTTTGCTAAAACTGGCAACGATAAAAATGCCGTTTGGCCGTTATGCCGGACGCGTGTTAATTGATTTACCGGAAGAGTACTTATTGTGGTTTCAGAATAAAGGGGAATTTCCTCAGGGAGAACTCGGGGAGTTGATGCAACTCTGTCTGACATTAAAAATTGAAGGATTGGATCGTCTCGTCAAACCGTTAAAAAGGTCATCTTGAAGCCTGTTGTATACCACTCGCGAAGCAGTGAAACCGGGAAATGATGGTTGAGCGATCTGTATTCAGTATTTGAGAATGAACCGAAAGCACCGGCTCGTGGTGCTTTCGGTTCGTACAAGACACGCTTTATGCCTTATAAAGGAGGATTATTCTCCGCGAAGTATTCATGAGAATCTGCGTTGTTGACTGCCTGATTCGGTGATGATTGTGCCAGACGACGTGCATTATATTGTCCGTAAGCAATATCATCCGTGCCGCCATTAACCGTGAAATGACTCATTTCATGAATCAGTGTTCCGGCTTTTGAGTCGGTACCTGTAGTCGGTGCAGACCAGAAGGCGTTGCATAAGTGGATACGATAGGGTTGATTCGGATAAACGTAAGCATATGCATTGGACAGACTGCCCTCACAGTAACAATCTGCGGTGACAGTCTTGTTTTGCAGTGCATCGGATATTTTCTGGAAATGCCCTTTGACGGTGTTGTAACGACCGCTTGAGTATGAGCCGAACCAAGTCGTATAGCGAGAGGTTACTGATCCTGCGCTGTAGTAGCTGTAAGCCGAACTGGACATGCTTCGTGCCGCGCTAACAGCGGTACTGATCTGACTTTTCTGACTATTTGAGCAGTTACCGACATAGCTGATTCCACCTGCCAGTTCAGCCACGTCGAGTACCGATTCATTGATGGTTGCGACCTTTGGGTGCACACCCTCAACCCAGAAACTCACACCATTTGAGCTGAGGGTCTGGACTTTATCTTCGGCTTGAAGTGCTGATTTTTCTTCGGATTTAATTAAATCCATTGCGGTGACATTAAACTGAACGCTATATGTGCCTTTCCGAGTCATGTCATAGAAAGCAGACAGATCGATCGTTTGAGTAATCGTCTGGCCGGCAGGCAGAGTCATATAATCTTTAGCCGTTGGCGCTGGCCGTTTGATCATCGGGCCCGTATATGTGACGGTTTCTCCATCCACTGTAACGGTGAAAGCATTCTTCTGCAGTTTGTTGTGATTGATGAGATACCAATCGAGCACATCGACAGCCTCCTGACCATTATTCGTAATGCTCAGTTCGACTTTTACATCACTGCCTTCACCATAAGACTGGTTTAAAGGGGTAACGGTGACATCCAGAGAGTGAGCATAAGCCAGAGATGACATACTTCCGACGATGACACTCAATAATAAATTTGTTGCCTTATTCATTTGATAAACTCCATTTTTTCATCGTTTATGAATCATCGATATTGTTACGACTGAGTGGATATCAATCATTCATCGTATAATGTTTGAAGTAGCACTATTTCCTACTTCAAATATTATTTTTAATTACATCTGTTATTATTTTTTTAATTATGTTTTATTTATGTAAACGTGTAAAGTCTGAAATATAAACAGGAGTGATCAACTTTGTTATTAATGACAGGTTTGTAAATTAAATATTTATTTAATTATCAATATATTTAGATTTTTATGCTTAATTATAATATTTTAACTATTTGATTTTTAAGTTTTTATATTTTAAATTTGTGCAACATTTTTAATTGGGTTTGTTTGTTTTTTTAAATGTTATTTATGGGTGATTAACAGTGAATTATTTTATTTATAAATTTAATTTTATTGGATTAATAATAGGGTTAAATAACAAAATTATCGATTTAGTTGAGATTGAATAATAAATATTTGAAAAATATGAAATTGCGTTCTTTAACCTGACTGCATGTGCTGTCAGGCTATTCACACTGGGTAACCATGTGCCGGACAGACATCGTCAAAATAATAATGCTTCCCTGCTCTGTGACTCAAACAGATATTCAATCCTGATCCGCGTCAGCGCAATCATGAAGAGGAAACTATTAATAAACGCTATCTTAACCATAAAAAATTTTTGACTTTTGTCGGGCTATTTTTTATTGCGTCTGTCCCCACATGAACTTACTATCAGCCTGCTTCTTGATGATAGCCAATCCGAGTACATCACACCTATGTGGCAAGGCGATAGAGCAACTATCCAAGAGTGACTTTGACAGCGTATTGACGCTTTTATTGACGCTCCACTTTTCATAAAACAGTCCGATGAAAAGTGTTTGCCCCCGGAGGTTTGCGATGGCTCACGCCCATTCAGTATTAAATTTTCAATCTTTTGCTGCTCGAACTCTTTCTGCTGATGATGTTCGTTTAGTTGAATCATCCGTATCACAATTCGGTGCACCACTACTGATGCTCGATTGCGAGAGCATTCGTCAGCAATATCGCGCACTGAATAATGCTTTACCGAATGTTACCCTTCATTTCGCGCTGAAACCGCTGCCGCATCCGGTGGTGGTCAGAACTCTGCTTGACGAAGGCGCAAGCTTTGATCTGGCGACCAGTGGTGAAGTTGAACTGGCTTCCCAAGAAGGCGTACCGGCTGAACGTACGATCCATACTCACCCGATCAAACGTGATGCAGACATTCGCGATGCGTTAGCATATGGCTGTTCTGTCTTTGTGGTGGATAACCTGAACGAACTGGCAAAATTCAAGCCTTACAAGGATGAGGTAGAGTTACTGGTACGTTTGAGTTTTCGTAATGCAGAAGCGTTTGCGGATCTATCGAAGAAATTCGGTTGTTCTCCCGAACAGGCTCTGACCATTATTGAAACGGCTCAGGCATGGAATATTCGTATCAAAGGGCTCTCTTTTCATGTCGGTTCTCAAACGATTTATCCACAGAAATATGTTGATGCGATCCAAACTTGTAAAACCGTGATGGAAGAGGTTGTCGCGCGTGGATTGCCTGCACTGAGTACACTGGATATTGGCGGCGGTTTCCCTGTCAGTTATACAAAACAGGTGATGCCGATTGAGCAATTTTGTATACCAATTAACAAAGCGTTGGACGAGTTACCGGAAACCGTACAGGTTTTGGCTGAACCCGGACGCTTTATCGTCGCACAAGCTGTGATGAGTGTTGCTTCCGTGATGGGGCAGGCTGAAAGGGAAGGCCAAATGTGGTACTACCTTGACGACGGCATCTACGGCTCTTTCAGTGGGCTGATGTTCGATGATGCACAGTATCCGTTGGTGACTTTGAAACAAGGTGGTGAACTGTTGCCGAGTGTTTTGGCCGGACCGACTTGTGACAGTATTGATGTGATTGCTGAAGATATAATGTTGCCTCGTCTGGAGAATGGTGACCTCGTGGTCGGTTGTATGATGGGGGCTTACACCAGTGCTACCGCGACGGATTTTAATTTCTTCAAGCGCGCTCAAACGATTGTGTTGAATGAAGATGCGTTTAATGAACGCGCAGTGAGTCGGGAACGCCTCATCGGTTAAGGTCATCTTAACCACTTGATTTTGTTTGTTCTACAACCTCATGTCGAAAGAGCCACAGCCTACGTGCCTGTGGCTTATCATTTCCTTCTATCGATAGCAGTACCGTCACTCCGTGGTGGGTATGATTTATTTATTTGAAATCCATCAACTTTTTATGAATACATCTTGAGAATTACATTTTTTTGTAATTCAATTACTATAAATGTTGACTTGAGTCACAAAATTGATGATAATTTGAACTAAACAACACTTGGTTGTGAAATAAAATAACGGTAGGAGCCGAGTCATGAGTTCAACGCTTTCTTCACAAATTACTATTACTGTTCCTAAAACAAAAATGAGTACGTCTGTCGTCAATACTGTTAAAGAACTTGCCGGTGTTTTCGCAATGTTTGGTGTGACAGCTGTGATAACGTTTATGCTTGCTTTAACTTGGGTTAATTTCTGATCATTACGATAGAATCCATTCCAATCTCTTTTGTTTTTTGGAATTCGGTGGTGTTGTTCCGGTGATGTCGGATGTGCCACCGAATGAATGTCCCCTCCATTCCTTGTTAACCAGCTCTCTGGTTTCCACTCTCAATCCCATAATCACTCTCAATCCAGACATTAAAAAAAACACTCCTGAAGAGTGCTTTTATAGATTCATTTAAAATTGATTTTATTGATGGCTGTTCTAACAAATTATTTAGAAGCGATATTCGGCACCAATGGTTGCTTGTTTTAAATCAGTGTTGGTATCTGCTCCGTTATTAATATCATTGGCATTTAAGTCAACGTCATACCAAGTATATTCTGCATTGACTAAAAAGTTGTCCGTAATTTTAAATCCAACACCGGCACCAGCAAATACAGCTTCGTCATCTTCGTCGCCACTTACACCTAAGATGTTATAGTCTGTGGTGTACCAAAGCTGGCCGCCTTTAGCGTAAATTTCTACGCGATCACCAATCGGCGCGGTCAATTTTAGAGCAGCCGTATAACCGTCTGTCTCAGCTCTTGCAGCGTTACCACCATACGAGCCGAAGTCGATATAACTACCTTCGATACCGATGTAACGGTTTAATTTAAAACCAATTAATCCTTGCATCACATCATTGTCATCATCAAAATCGTCTTGGCCATCAATCTTCACGTAACCGTAGTTACCACCAACGTAAATCCCGCTTTCATCGTCTAAAACTGCTGCGTATGAAATTGTACTGAACGTTGTTAAAGCCATGGTACTCGCTAGAATTGGAAGGATCTTTTTCATCTTTTTACTCCTAGTGATTTTGAATAAGTCATCATCGTTGATGTACAATTGTTGTTTAGCGAAAACTACATGTTTTAAATAATAGCAACCATGCCAACATAATAATTTTTACTAAAATATCATGCTCATAATGGCTATATTTTTCTGGCCTTTACTAAAACATACTTTTAATTTAACCGAAAAAAATTATGTCATGTTATTACTTTGTCATGAGTAAGTTAAAGTTGGACTTGAATATTCAGAGAGCATAGTCGGTGCGGTCATTTATTCATAATCACTGAATTATTTTCATGGTTTTTAAACAGTAGCGGCACATTTTAAATAGGAATCTCCCCACTCAATCGTCACGCACAGGGAATTTTCATTCGTTCTGTTGGTCTTAACGAACAGTGCTATCGGCTTCATGGTGATTGCTGAATAGAACTGATTGTCCACACGAAGAAAAGCTGCGGTGGTTTGTTTGATATCGGATGTATGTCTGACTCTCTGACAATGATCTGCTGTAAGTGAGAAGGATTGCATGTCACCGCGGAATCGTGAATATTAACGCTGTGATTCATTTATACCGTGCTTCACGATGTTGTACATCGGCACGATAACTGTCAGTAAAAAATTAATAAGAGATTGATATAGTGTTTGATTCTTTCTTTCCGAGACCAAAATTATTTTTCCTCAGTTTTGTTATTTGGGCACTGCTTTGTGTGATTTGTTGGTACACCGGTGTTCGTGAGTTAGGTGCTGATCTTAGCCTCGGCTATCTGGTCGGGATGGGGTTCCCACAGCCGTTGTTGGTGGATGCTGCACCTGCGGTGCAGGCCGCTTTTCAACAAGCACTAGAGAGTGCGACTAATGCTTGGTTATATCAGTATATGTTTGTTTGTTATGCCTTGTTTATTGGCGTCTGGTTAAAATTCGGTGACCAGAAATGGGCTCGCTGGTCGGTCGCTGGTTCCGGTGTGATCGTATTCATTACTTGGTTTCAGGTCGAAGTCAGTGTCATGATCAATGAATGGTATGGTAATTTTTATAACCTGATCCAGAAGGCATTAACAAATCCCAACAGCATTACCCTCAATGAGTTTTATGGTGAACTGACAACCGTTGCCGTGATTTTGCTTATTGCCATTATGGTCGCGGTTTGTAATCACTTTTTTGTCAGTCATTATGTGTTCCGATGGCGTACCGCAATGACGGATTATTATACCGCCCGCTGGCAACAGGTTCGCCATATCGAGGGGGCATCACAGCGGATTCAGGAAGATACGATGCGTTTCGCTTCGATCATGGAAAGTTTAGGTGTCAGCTTATTGAATGCGGTAATGACACTGATTGCTTTTTTGCCAATTTTGTGGGGACTCTCCGGTTATGTGAAAACATTACCATTGATTGGTGAAGTGTCTCAGGGGTTGGTCTTTGTTGCCATTATTTGGTCGATCATCGGTACTGTATTACTGGCGGCTGCCGGGGTTAAATTACCGGGATTAGAATTTAAGAATCAACGTGTCGAAGCCGCTTACAGAAAAGAATTAGTTTATGGTGAGGATCATGAAAGCCGTGCTGCCCCGCAAACCTTAAAAGAGTTATTCAGTGATGTCCGGCATAACTACTTTCGTCTTTATAAGCATTATGTGTACTTTAATATCGTCCGTTACGGTTACTTACAGGTCGGCACATTTATTCCGATCATTGCATTGGCGCCTTCAATTGTTGCAGGTGCTTTCACGCTGGGTGTGATGCAGCGAATTATCAATGCATTCGGGCAGGTTGAGAGTTCTTTTCAATATCTGGTCAACTCATGGACGACGATTGTCGAGCTATTGTCTATTTATAAACGCCTCAAAGCATTTGAAGATGAAGCGGATGGTTTACAAAACATCCCGCTTATCGAAAACCCAGCCGAAAATTAGTACCATCTAGGGCTTCCATTGACCGGAAGCCTTCATTTTATCCGCGGTCCCTTTTCACCAAAACTTGTGGATGTGAGCCCTGAAATCATCGGATGATGTTATCGTTATACTCAATTATGAGAGGTTCCTTCCGCACTTGATGATGATTTTGACATTTGCATTACACAAACGACATTATGTTATTACATCATATTTTCCGTGTCTTTTGTAAAAGAAGGTTTCTTTGTAACAGAAGGTTCCTTAGCACAGACAGGAAAATGGGCAGAAGACGAGTACGAGGTCGTGCTATGCTTTTGCTTGAGTCGTTCAGTAAATAGGAGAGTATCAATGAAATATGGACTGATTGCTGTATTCGCTTTGTTTTTGAGTGCTTGTTCCTCAACTTGGAACGGTGTGAAAGAAGACTCTTCTGAAATATGGGATACAACCAAAGAGAAATCGAGTGAAGTGTATCATTCAACGAAAGAAGCGATTCATGAGGCAACCGCTGAATAGTCATTTGCTTCTCGTTATCGTTGGATTTTGATTGACCTGTGTGTCGGACGCTGTTGTCATCGACATTATTTTGAAAGGATTGAATATTGATAAATGAAGATCCTCAACAACAGCGCGCCTCACAATGTGTGATCCACTGAACATAGTGTGACCCACTGAACATCGAACCTCAGTCGTTTAAACGGGTCGTCATGCCGTCAACGGCTGATAGAAGTAGACCTGAGAAAAAAGAAGTAGAAAGAATGTCTGATAATAACGCTTTATTGCTGGATAACCAGCTATGTTTTGCCCTTTATTCAACCTCTCTGGCGATGACGCAGATGTATAAACCTCTACTTGAACCTTTGGGGCTAACGTATCCGCAATATCTCGTATTACTGATTCTTTGGGAGCAAGATGGTATCGGTCTTAAAGATATTGGTGAGCGATTAGGACAGAAATCCGGTGCTCTCACGCCTGTGATTAAACGAATGGAACAAGAGGGGCTGGTGAATCGTACGCGACAGCTACATGACGAACGTTCATTGAGTGTCCGCCTGACACCAAAGGGACAGCAGCTCAAAGCTGAAGCGGTGAAAATTAATCAGTGCTTGATTGAGGCCTGTGGTATACCCAGTCAAGAGCTGATTGAGATGAAAGATAAAATCATGACATTGAGAAAAAACTTACTTAAGAATCAGCCAGAGTAAGTTGCCTGTTAAAAAATATCTTGTACGATAATTATTATTGCAATAACATAACATCATTAGAGAGGAAAAGTTGCGGGACTTTTTCAATCAAAATAATTATCGCAATAACTAATAGGAGTTGCTCATGGATCTTTTATATACAGCACAAGTAACAACGACTGGCGGACGTGACGGAAAATCCGCTTCTGACGATAACAAATTACAAGTGAATCTGAGTACCCCAAAAGCATTGGGCGGTGCCGGTGGTGAAGGGACAAACCCAGAACAGCTTTTCGCTGCAGGTTATTCAGCATGTTTTATCGGTGCGCTGAAGTTTGTCGCCATGCAAGATAAGATTAAATTATCTCAAGATCTCAGTGTGACGGCAAAAGTCGGCATTGGTCAAAATACGGCCGGTGTTGGTTTTGCGATTGATGTCGAGTTGCATATTTCTCTACCGGAACTTGATCGTAGCGTCGCACAAACGCTGATCGAAAAAGCGCATCAAGTCTGTCCATACTCAAATGCAACTCGCGGCAATATTCGAGTCGAGTTAGTGCTTGTATAACGTCTTGAATGATGTCTAACGAGGACAGGCACGCTTCGTGTGCCTGTAACACCAGCCTTTTACACGCCTTTCAACGACTCATCCAGCCATGCATTAAACTGCGAATAAGGTAGTGCACCGTTGATCATATTAAGCCGTTGCCCTCGATGAAAAACCATCAGCGTTGGAATACTGCGAATCTGAAATTGCGCGGCTAATGCTTGTTGAGCCTCAGTATTGACCTTGATAAACCGAACCCGCTGCACGCGTTCTTGTGCCGTTTGCTCAAAAACTGGCGCAAATCCGACACACGGGTTACACCACGGTGCCCAGAAGTCAACAACGACGGGGATATCACTATTCAAAATGGACTGAAAATTATCGACGGTTCCCTCAACAGGTAAGCCGTCAAGGAGGAACTGTTTACACTTGCCGCAGACCGACGATTCAGAAATACGCTCGGTGGGAACGCGATTCATCGCATGGCATGACGGGCAACGGGTTTTAATACTGGTCATAGGGTCCTGACTTGATAACTGGGTGAGTGGGGAACCATAATTATCACCAAATGAAAGTAGATAACAACCATGAGTCAAGCACGGACAAGCGGATCGATACCGCTGTAGGGATGTTATCTGCTAGGAGCGTGTTGATGCTTCTGCCTGTTTGTGGTGTCTGTCCTTGTTAGGTATTTAAAATAAGTCTTCCGAGGGACGTTATTTACACTAATTCAAGTATAAATAGCTTGAAATGAATGTTTTATATTTAAGTTATTTGTTGATTAATCAGATAAAAATCACAAATAAAACAAAAATAATTAAGCTAAATACTATATTTCAATGTATACGCGAGACAACTAAATCCACAAGGAAAATACGTATAGCAATATTATTCAAAAAATAGAACATTAACGTTCAATCCATTGCTTTTATAAGCTTGTATTATGAGACAACATCTAACAATGAGATAAAGGGAAATACTAAGTATTATAAATGCTCCTCAAGTGCCTAATTCATTTCTTTATGAAACGTTTAATCATTTAAAAGCAGATGAATATCTGAAAGGTAATTATATTTATCGATATAGAGCATACGGAGTTGGAGAGTATGAAAATAGAAGATTAACTTGGTATAAAGCAGGTAATTTCTTTCAGGAAAAAGAACTAAATAGTTATATGGGTGGACAAGAAAGAGAGTTTAATCCTTTACAGGATGAATCCAAATCGCACATAAATAGAATAATTAATACTGTTGTGGATAATAAAAAGATTCCGCCAGGAAATTACTCTATAGGTTGTCACCAAATAAGAGTCGTGACCGAAGAAGGTGTGATTGGATACCCAGCCCCAGAAGGTTTTCACCAAGATGGTTTTGATTATTTAGCGATTTATTGTGTTTCACTCAACAATGTCAATGGAGCGACTTCATTGATTTCCCCTCTCGAAGACGAGAGCAGTATTTATGAACATAATTTACTGCCAGGGGAAATAAATTGCTTGTTATGCTGGCTGAAGTGTTTGGATCTAAAAATGGAGTAAGAATAACTTATGCCAGAGAAGAAGTTTTTCTAAAGCAATGTCTAAACATGATACTTGAAACATTGAATGTCGATCAAAGAATTTAACCAAGGGGAACCTGTGGAGAGCCTAAGCTCAGGCTTTCGTTTTCCATCCTGCTTTATTAATGCGAGGGAATGACATTGGATTTATCTAGTTTACTCAGAGTATTTAAATTAACACTACCCGTTGCGACAGCATATGTCCCTTTAGGTTTAGCGCTTGGGGTCTTCATGGTATCGAGTGGTATTGATTGGTATTGGGCCCCCATTTCTGCGCTAGTGATTTTTGCTGGCTCAATCGAATTTTTGGTTGTCACTTTTATTCTTTCTGGACAACCTTTAATTGCGGTGGCATGGACTGCATTGATCGTGAATTTTAGGCATATTTTTTATGGTTTGTCCTTTCCACTAAAAAGTATGAAATCATGCTTGCAAAAGGCTTACGGTGTTTTTGCCTTAACTGACGAGACATATGCCATTGTTTGTGCTTCCAAAGGAAGACCATTGAGCGGTAAAGACATTAGTTTATTGCAAGTGATTAGTCATGCATGGTGGGTTGGTGCTACCTTTTTAGGTGCCGTATTAGGTTCATTATTACCGGCAGAAGTTACAGGTTTTGAATTCGCCTTGACAGCAATGTTCATAGCACTTTCAGCAGATGCTGTCAGTAATGACTCAGATACGTCTTTATTAATCTATGCTGCAATATCCTGCGTATTTGGTGTATTAATGGAGTTCTACGTATTAAAGTCTTCTTTTTTAGGATCAGGGATAATCTGTTATTTATTGCTCATAAGTAAAGACTATAAACAGGCTAAAATGGAGGTTCCTATTCATGAGTAGCAGCTTGGAAATATTTCTGATTATCTCAACCGTTTCTGTAGTGACGGTATTATTACGGGTCATTCCTTTTATCGTCATGGATAAGCTATCATCAAATCAATATCTGGAATATATCGGGACTAAGATGCCGGTTGGAATCATGCTATTGCTGGTTGCATACACTTTTTTGCACATTGACTTCTCAACGGCCCCTTACGGTATCCCACAACTTGTTTCTTCTTTAGTGGTTTTCGTAGCGTATTGGTTTACAAGAAATGCACTGGTTGCGATAGGAATTGGTTTGGGTATTCATCTCTCCATCGTTAACTACGCTCTATTTTTATAAGTCGTTACGAGTCAGCAAGAGGTGATTACATTTTTACTTCTTGCTTTATTTTTCTGACTTCTACCGGCGTGTAGCCATAGTGTTTTTTGAGTAATCGATTTAAATGTGCTTGGTCGGAATAGCCAAAATCGTGAGCTACTTCTTTTATTCGCTTACCTTTAATCAATTCATTAAATGCGCTTTCTAATTTCATCTGCATAAAGAAGTTATATGGCGTTAATCCATATTGTTTTTTGAACTTCTTGATAAAGTAGAATTCAGACAAATTCATTCGAGATGCCAAATCAGGAATGTTGATTTTCTCACGAACTTTTTCGCGCATTAAGTCAATTTCATTAATACCGTGTACTGGTTTACCAAATTCTCTGGGGATTGCGTCACTAGAATAGTCCAGTAGAGTAGAAAAGAAATCCCATCCCGTATCTGACACACTTTGAGGTGAACTATTTTCACTCCTAGAAAGATCAAAGTACTTTAGAAACAAATCTGTAATTCTTGGATCGAAAACAGCAGTCGTATCGAAATACAACACGTTTGGGTGCTCAGGGCTTCTCATTTTCGCCACTTTCAAGATGAATTCTGGCTTTATACGCATGCTTTTGGTCGATATTAATTCGCCCCCCCACCATAATGAACCATTTCTGGATTGATAATACATAATTGGTTTTTACTATAGTAACGCTTCACGTTTCCGACATTCAGCCCAAGTACACCAGAAGTGACCAAAGTAATTTCATAATCTAAATGGAAGTGTGGTGAGCACTCTTGAGAAAGATTTTTAGCTTGAGAAGTAATCACATCAGGAAAGATAGGGTTTATATTAAAATCTGAATATTTCAAGGTACTCATAGTTATTCTTTCCCCAAATGCGTTACTTTCAATCTTTAATGTCGTAAATCTAACTTATGCAAGCATACTCTCATGATGACCTATACTTATACAAGATTTAAATTAGTTTTCATGTTGTTACAGGTCTCAGGGTTCTGTGTTGGATATATTCTGTTCGGTAAAGTTTGTTGATGTTTCTGCCCCTTGATGGTGTCTGTCCTTGTATCGTCTTTTACGGTGTCTGTCCTTTTATCAAGAAAAGTGAGCCCTTCTTTGTCACGTGATGGTTTGATTGCCCGTTTATGTTGAATTTGTGGGATGGATCCAAGAGCCTATTTACCGGATGGCATATGCTTAAATGATAATATGGTTGGATCGTTATGCTGTAGTTTTATGCTGTAGTTATATGTCTCAAGATACTTGATGGAGGTTAGGATGGCGTATAAAAAACATGGCCTCACCATTGGACTGGAGCGGGTCGATCACGAATTTTTTGTATCGATTAAAGCTGTTGGAACATTAACTCATCAGGACTACGAGATGATCACACCCCTGCTGGATGCCGCACTGGTGAAGGTGAACACACCGAAAGTCGATGTGTTCTTTGATGCCTCTGAGTTGGAGGGATGGGAGCTTCGGGCCGCATGGGATGATTTCAAACTGGGTCTGCAACATGGTGCGGATTTTAATAAAGTGGCGCTCTATGGTCATCAGGAATGGCAAGCGCTTGCAGCAAAAGTCGGGAGTTGGTTCATCTCGGGAGATATCCGCTATTTCGATGATCATGATGAAGCGATTCGATGGTTGCAGGATTAGCTACAAAGGTGGGGTGCTAAAACGATTACTGTGATATGGGTCAGAGTTATGCTTTGTCCTATCTTTATGTTACATGAACTTTATTGATTTGCTTAACGTCATCTTTACATTGAATGATTTTTTATTACATATGCTCTCTCATTGAGGATTCTGTTGCTAGACTTTAGATGTATATCCATCATCAAATGAAATATTAAACGTCACGTTGGTCATATTCATTTTATTGCGTTAGGTCTGTTTTGGAATTCATATAATAAGAAGTTTCACAGAAGCTAATGCATATTGTTTAGGATGCCATGATGTTTAGTAATTTTACCATCCGTATGCAGCTTGGCCTGTCTTTGGCCTTTTTAACTGCCATTATTGTTTTCTCCGGATTACAGAACCGGAGCTCCCTTAACCTACTCGATCATAATATCCGACTCTTTGCTGAACCATTAAGAAAAGCACAACGAGATATCCTCAATGCTGATCGAGATTTGTATCAGGCGCTCAAAGGACAGCAAGACGGGCTCCTGACCAATGACGAGAAAGTACTAAAGGCTTCAAAAGATGACTATCAGGAAAATGTCCAGCAAGCCTATGATCGAATGCAAAACTATTTGAATTATATGGCTGATTATCCTCAGATCATCGCACAATTCAATAATTTCGATAGTATTTTTAAAGACTGGAAGGATCTGGCGGATCGGGTGTTTGCGCTGATAGAAAACGGTGACAAGATACAAGCCAACACACAATTCACTGAGTCTGAGAAACATTTTGAGATATTACGTAGTGAGTATGATAAAGCCGGTGAACTGGTCGATAAGCTCGGGAATGAACTCCATGCACAATCGCGTGAAGTTGTCGGACAGCGAATTTTATGGAATATGATGATTTCCCTTATCTCGGTGGTGATAGGGCTGATATTGGTATTTTTCATTCCCAAAGCGATTACGTCTGCGATTTACTCTGTAAAAGATAAAATCGATGATTTGACTCAGGGAGATGGTGATTTAGTGAGCCGTTTGACCGTGAAGAAAAAAACCGAATTGGGTGATTTGTCTTCAAGCGTGAATAACTTGCTGGAACAGCTCCAACAACTGGTAAAAAATGTGATTGATGGGGTTGAGAAACTGGGGGCGGATACAAGTCATCTTCAGGATGTCGTGAGTAAAACGGAAGTGATTGGTCACAATCAGCAGCAGCGTCTGGAACTGCTATTTCAAGCGTTTGAACAAATCAACCTTGCCATTCAAGAAATTACCACCAATGCCCAACATACTTCTTCTAAAAGTGATGAAGCGAATCGTGCTGCGAGTAGTGGTATGACGTTGGTGGATAAAAATGTCGCGCTGAACGATAAATTATCGGTGAGTTTTCAAGAAGCCAGCCAGAAGATGTCATCACTTGCCGCAGATTCTGACAATATTACTTCAGTTTTGGATGTGATCCGTGGTATCGCTGACCAAACCAATCTACTGGCATTGAACGCGGCAATTGAGGCGGCACGAGCCGGTGAGCAAGGGCGCGGCTTTGCGGTTGTGGCTGATGAAGTGAGAACGTTGGCACAACGGACACAGTCTTCAACAGAAGATATTCAGGACATGATATCCGGCCTGATTAAAGGTGTGAATGAAACTCAGGCGGCCATTCAAGGCGGAGAAGATGCTGTTACTGAATCCGTGGGAATGGCTGATGAGATGAGACATGCATTTCAGGATATCCGCGAATTGATTTCCACGGTTCAAGAAATGAATATTCAGATTGCTGCGGCGACGGAAGAACAGAGTTCGGTAATTGTCGATGTGAATCAAGGCATTCGAGAGCTGAAAGAACTGTCTGATAAAGCCACCAGTGTTCATCAGCGCGTGGCCGATACCGGTAATGTAGTTGCCGATATTTCGCAGCGGCTTTCTGACTTAGTGAGTCAGTTTAAAGTGTAATATTCAGGGGCGTATTGACCGTAATACGACCCATGGAATATGAGATATTTTGTTTAGGGGAGGGTCTTGGATTCTCCCTAATTTATTGTATTTGATTGCATATCAACAGCTTTCCTTACAGCAACAGCGATCTGAAAAGAATGAGGAGGATCCCAAATACAGGGACTTTAAATTGATTTATATTCACTTTTAGCTACAAATTGCCAAAAATGTGATCAAAATTTTTAAAATGGTGTTTTGAGCTAAAATCTGATAAATGATGGTCAGTTTCTTTGATAGTACGATTGTTAGTTTTTGCGAATAGCCACCATTCAATTACAGAATCTGTTCCAACTGTCGATATACGTTATATGATGTTTAAAAGTGTCGGATATAACATTTTTTCGATATGTCTCTTTGTTATAATCTAAATGGAACACTTTTTGTTTGTATACCACATTATGGAATATAGTGGTCATTGCTGGCTACAAATTGAAAAAGGATCATGGATATAGTATGAAAAAGGTATCATTTAAGACTAAATTGCTTGCCATTGTTGTTGCGATTATCTGTGTGACGATATTCACTGCCTACGTTAGTGCTAATTTTTATATCAGTCGCTATATACATCAAAGTGATAGCCAAGTGATCCGGACACAGATTGACACGATCCGTTCTGTGGTGGAAGGGAAGCTTAAAGACAATATCGTGCTGGCTCAGTCAACTAAGTTCAGTTTTTACGAAGTCAAACAGGCA
Source organism: Vibrio rubrogenes (assembly GCF_059641415.1). Taxonomy (NCBI): domain Bacteria; kingdom Pseudomonadati; phylum Pseudomonadota; class Gammaproteobacteria; order Vibrionales; family Vibrionaceae; genus Vibrio; species Vibrio rubrogenes. The sequence continues at coordinate 44,759 of NZ_JCARSY010000015.1, read as the reverse complement.
ATAGAAAAAACGGGCTTCAAAGATGCGATTAAAGTTGCCTTCGGAATGACCATCAATCGAGATGGCGCAATTAAAGATCCGCAGGAAGCTCAGCCATATATGGATATCTTTAAACAGGCTGGTGGTGAGCTGACCGTGAGCAATGTCTTCATGGATAATGGAAAACCAACGATCACGATTACTGTGCCTGAGAACAAAGATTCCGGAAATATTTTCTACATCGACCTCTCTTATCTTGGTGATCTGCTGAGCTCAATGTCTACGGATGGCAGCTATCTTGAGCTGATAGATGACAAGCAAACCCAGATCTTTTCCAATAAAGTTGAAGGGCATGATCTGACACCGCTGACCGCAAAGTTCAATGTTGCCGGAAAAGAGTGGACGCTCACCGGATACATCGATAACGACTATATCCAAAATGATACAGACGCATTAAATGGCAGCATTACCATTGCGTTGATCATTGCCGCTATTATTTTGATTCCGATTGCCATTCTTCTGATTAACTGGGTGTTCAAGCCGATTCTTTTGTTGAAGAATTTGATTGCCGATCTGGCGAACGGCACTGGTGACCTGACACATCGTCTGGCCGTGGATTCAAAAGATGAACTGGGCATGATCGCGGATGGCATCAATCAGTTTATCGAGAATTTGCAGAAGATGATGCGACAGGTGAGGGAATCGACGGATACGATTAGCCGGGAAATCGCCCAACTTGAACAGCAAACCGATTCGAATAGTAAATTGCTTCAGTCACATAGTCAGGAAATTGAATTGACGGTGACCGCTGTGAATGAAATGAGTTCGACAGCATCTGTCGTTGCAGAAAATGCGGCCAACACAGCAAGCCAGACAGAAGCGACAAATAGTGAAGCTGAGCATTCTAAAGAAGTGGTACAACGAGCCGTTTCACAAGTCGGTGCATTGGCAGAAGAAGTGGAAGAAACGGCTCGATTCATTGCTGATATGAACATGCATACAGAAGAAATCGGTAAATTACTGGGTGAAATCGGTGGTATTGCCGAACAGACTAACCTACTGGCTTTGAATGCTGCGATTGAGGCAGCGAGAGCCGGAGATCAAGGGCGTGGTTTTGCGGTCGTTGCTGATGAGGTGCGGGCGCTAGCGTCACGAACCCATCGGAGTACCGAGGACATTGTCCAGATGTTAGATCGCTTGAAAGCCGGAACAGCAACCGTGGTTTCCAGTATGGAATCGACTCGTAACAGTTGTCGGGTAACCGAAGAATCGACAACCGTGGTGGTGTCTTCATTGGATAAAGTGACGTCGGCGGTCAATGAAATTAATGACTTGTCGATTCAGATTGCAACGTCAGCCGAAGAACAAAGCAGTGTAACCGAAGATATTAACCGGAGTATGGTTGCAATTCGTGAGGTGATGCATACCATCAACGATAATAGTGACAATACCGCAGAGACAACACGCCGCTTGATTACCATCAATCAGCAATTATTAGCGATTGTAAATAAGTTTAAAATTGAATAATTTATTTCATGACAACCACTCAGCCTGGGCATCGCGCTCAGGCTGGTGATTTTCTCACCCGCATTCCATTCCTCATTTCGTCAATCTTGGAGTCCACCCATGAAGCTATATATCGGGAATAAAAATTATTCAACGTGGTCACTCAGGCCATGGATTTTATTGGCAAAATCAAACATTGCATTCGATGAAGTTCAGTTACTGCTTGATACGCCACAGTTTTATGCTGCTTTGTCATCAGTGACACCAACGCTGAAAGTCCCTTGCCTGATCGATGGTGACGTCACCGTATGGGATTCACTCGCGATCTGTGAATATATCAATGATACCTATCTTGCGGGAAAAGCATGGCCAGCCGATCCCAAAGATAAGGCCAATGCGCGTTCACTGGCAGCGGAAATGCATTCAGGCTTTCCGGCCCTGCGTAGTGAAGCACCGATGAATATCCGCGCAACTCGTTCACTGAACTTGTCTGAAGCAGCGCAGCAGGATCTCAAACGGATTGAAGCAATTTTTGCCGGGCAGATGGCGCGTTTTGCCGAGCAGGGGGGATGGCTGTTCGGTCAGTATTCAATTGCTGATGCGATGTTTGCGCCTGTTGTGATGCGTTTAAAAACGTATCAGTTGAGCCTTGGGGAAACGGCGCAGAAATATGTGAATCATGTCTTGTCGTGTCCGGCGTTGCAGCAATGGATTGATGCAGCGCTTGAGGAAACTGAAATTGTTGCAGCAGATGAAGCTGGAGAGCCGGTCAATAAGTGAGCCATAAGAAGAGCATCATGACTGAACTATTTGCAGTTTTGATGCATCTGTTTCGCCTCACGGACGTCGATTTTGAGTCAGCACCGATGCTAAATCGACATACCTTTTAACGGGCTGTGATGCCAATTGAAAACGATCAACAGATTCCACTACTAATCGGTGCAATATGCCGCATATTTGTTTGTATTCATCATATTCTGTATGAATGAAACTGGTGCGGCATTTTTTATTTTATTCTATATTTGTTGTTAAATTGTGTGTTAATGGTGAAAAAATTGTTGTTATGCATTAATATAGTGCAATAAATGTGTCTCAATTGTGCATATATAAAATATCGATAAAATTAAAAATATCAGAAGCACTTTATATTTATATGCAGTAGAATCCCCGTTTTGAGGCATCTATTTAAGTATTCATGCATTTTAGGTGTTTAAATATATTCTCTTCCCCCTGTAGTTGGAAAGAGTAGTCACCTATGGCATGAATTGTGCTGTTTTCAACGTTTATTATATATGAATGAGATATCACTATGAAAAGAATAACGAATTTGAGCCTGCTTCTGCTGACTCTCGCTGCTCCTTTTGTCCAGGCCGCGGATCAGCCGCTGGTTCGGCTGGGTGTTGAGCCTGGATATGCACCTTTTGAGATGAAGAAACCAGACGGCACTCTGACCGGATTTGATATCGATTTAGGCAAAGAAATTTGTAAGCGAATTGATGCGCACTGTGTCTGGGTTGAAAGTGACTTCGATGGCTTGATTCCTTCGCTGAAAGCGAAAAAAATTGATGCAATTCTCTCTTCTATGTCGATCACGCCACAGCGTCAGCAGGAAATTGACTTTACAGATAAGCTGTATGGCACGCCCGCTCGTTTAATCGCTCCAAAAGGGGTGACTCTGCAACCGACAGCTGCATCATTGGGTGGTAAACGTGTGGGTGTTTTTCAGGGAACCACGGCTGAAACTTATGCAAAAGAGCAATGGGCCCCTAAAGGTGTGGATGTCGTGACTTATCAGAATCAGGATCAGGTCTATGCTGACTTAGTGAACGGCCGTCTTGATACTGCATTTCAGGATGCCGTTGCTGCGAGCGATGGCTTCTTGAACCGTCCGGTTGGCAAAGGGTTTGCCTTCAGCGGTCCGGAAGTCAATGATGAAAAATACTTTGGTGTCGGTGCCGGGATCGGGGTGCGTAAAACTGATCAGGCACTCAAAAATAAAATCAATGCGGCTCTGAGAGACATGCTGAAAGATGGCTCCTATGATGCGATTGCTAAGCAATACTTTGATTTTGATATTTACGGTAAATAAGCCGTCACTCCTTTCCGCTCCTTCGTTCGAGGGAGCGTTATTTATTTAGGAAGGCATTATTTAGGAAGGCATTATGCTTTATGGATATGGTGGCATTATCTTTGATGGTGCAATCATGACGATTGAACTGGCAGTTCTTTCGGTAATTTTCTCAATTATTCTGGGATTGCTCGGGGCTTGTGCCAAACTATTTGGCAGCCGTCCGGTGATCGCACTCGCCCATGTTTATACCACACTGATTCGTGGCATTCCTGATTTGGTGCTGATGATGCTGATTTTTTACGGCTTGCAGTTGGGCCTCAATCAGTTCACCGAATTTCTGGGGTGGCAACAAATTAACATTGACCCATTCGCAGCCGGTGTTTTGACCATTGGTTTTATCTATGGTGCCTATTTGACGGAAACTTTTCGCGGGGCTTTTCTGGCGGTTCCCAAAGGGCAGATTGAAGCCGGGACTTCCTATGGTTTTACACCATGGCAAGTGTTTCGGGTGATTCTTTTTCCTCAGATGATGCGTCATGCCCTGCCGGGCTTGTCCAATAACTGGCTGGTGATCCTCAAATCAACCGCACTGGTTTCCATTATCGGCCTTGCCGATGTTGTCAAGGCAACACAAATGGCCGGCAAAGGAACCTATCAGTTTTTCTACTTTACGATTGTTGCTGCTGCGGTTTATCTGATTTTTACCACATTATCAAATCTGGCATTTTATTGGCTGGAGCGTCGCTACGCATACAGCCATAGAGGTCGTTTGTCATGATTGAAATACTTGAACGCTACGGAAAAGCGTTTTTATGGTCGGATGGTTACCACTTTACCGGTGTTGCCGTGACGCTTTGGTTACTGGTCATTTCCGTATCACTGGGATTCATTGTCTCCATCCCATTGTCACTGGCTCGGGTGTCTAAAAATCGTTGGCTGTCGTTACCCGTCTGGCTATTTTCATATCTTTTCCGTGGCACACCGCTGTATGTTCAGTTGCTGATTTTCTATACAGGTGTATACACACTGGGATTTGTCCGCTCGACGGAGTTTCTCAACTGGTTTTTCCGTAGCGGCTATAACTGCACGATTTTTGCGCTGTTTCTCAATACTTGTGCCTATACCCTCGAGATTTTTGCCGGTGCAATCCGCGAAACCAATCAGGGAGAAATTGAAGCAGCGAAAGCATATGGTTTCTCTCGCTGGAAGCGCTACCGGTGTATTGTGCTTCCTTCAGCATTGCGCCGCGCGATTCCTGCCTATAGTAATGAAGTGATTATCATGCTTCATTCAACCTCTTTAGCATTCACGGCCACGGTGCCTGATATTCTTAAAATCGCCCGAGATGTGAATGCGGCGACATATAAATCATTTCATGCCTTTGGGATTGCTGCCATACTTTATTTAGTGATTTCATTTTTGCTGGTGGCGCTGTTCCGGCGAGCAGAAAAGAAATGGTTGCGTCACTTGCATCCGATACCAGTCAAACATTAGAACATCGATTTTTAGGTTTCCGGTGGCGGCTCGCATTTGACGGGCTTGAGGATTCAGGGAACCGATTGTTAAGGAACAAGCATTATGCAAAACACAAAACTGGCCGTCAGTGATCTCCATAAAAAGTACGGTCAGCATGAGGTCATTAAAGGCGTGTCTTTACAGGCGAATGCCGGTGACGTCATCAGTATTATCGGATCGTCCGGGTCGGGGAAAAGTACACTCTTACGCTGTTTGAACTTTCTTGAGAAACCTTCGACGGGCGCAATCTATATCAATGGTCAGGAAATCCAGATGAAGCGTGATTCGGACGGACAACTCAAAGTGAGTGACCATAAACAGTTGCAGCTCCTGCGCACCAAGCTGACGATGGTATTCCAGCATTTTAACTTGTGGAGTCATATGACGGTGCTGGAAAATGTGATGGTGGCACCGATTCAGGTACTGGGCATCAGTAAGCAGGAAGCGCGTGAAAGAGCAATTGCTTATCTCAATAAAGTTGGCATCGATGAACGGGCACAACAAAGCTATCCGACCCATCTATCCGGGGGGCAGCAACAGCGTGTGTCGATTGCCCGGGCTTTGGCAATGGAACCGGAAGTGTTGCTGTTCGATGAGCCGACATCTGCACTGGATCCTGAGCTGGTCGGTGAAGTGCTGAAGATTATGCAGCAACTCGCTGAAGAAGGAAAAACCATGATCGTGGTGACGCACGAGATGGGATTCGCCCGACATGTCTCAAACCATGTCATTTTTCTTCATCAGGGAAAAATTGAAGAAGAAGGGCATCCGGAAACCGTTTTCGGTCAGCCGAAAAGTGAACGTTTGCAGCAGTTTCTTTCCGGTGCTTTAAAATAACGCGAAAATGCAGCATCATGATGCTGCATTTTTATATTTGTATTGACACCATAAGTACTCTGAATGATAAATGCTGCCTCATCGATTTACCAAGTCGCGATCTATCTGCCCGGTCATTACTCTTGGTATGCGATTGGATCGTTAGAAGCCCCTTTTCGCGTTGCCAATGATATTCTCGGTGCAGAGAAATTTCGATGTATGTATGTCACTCCGGTAGGGGAGTCCTCCGAATCCGCTTGTTTACCCAATTCGATTGTATGGTCTGATGCCTTTGATTGTGACTTACTGGCTGTTGTCTGTGAGTCGCTGCCGGATGAGGCGATATCACCGCTGGAAAAGAAAAAACTGCAACATTTTTATCAACAGGGGAAAACCATCCTTGCCAGCTATGCCGGTGTGTTCTGGCTTGCTGACAGTGGGTTGCTGCATCATCAACGTGCCGCTGTCCATTGGTCTTTCATGGATAGTTTTAGCGAGCGTTATGATTCGATTGAGCTGTCTGACCATCTGTATGAACGATGTGAGCGGCTTATTACGACGGCTGGGTTAGCTGCAACGCTCGACTGTTTGGTGGATTTTCTGGAAGAGACCGAAGGTAAAGAGCTGGCCTATGCTGTTTCTGATCAGCTTTGTATGGATCGTATTCGGCCGGCACAAGAGCGCCAGCGATTACCATTTAAGCAGTTTGGCGGGGATATCCAACCGCGTTTAACGATGGCGGTTGAACTGATGGAAAACAATCTGGAAGAGCCGTTGTCAACGGATGAAATTGCCGAATTAGTGCATATCTCTCGTCGCCAGCTCGAGCGGCTGTTCAAGCGTTACCTCGACACTATGCCTGCTCGCTACTACCTGCAACTTCGTTTGAAACGGGCGCGTCAGCTGTTGCTGACGACCCATACCTCGATTGTCCAAATTGGGCTATTGTGTGGTTTTTCCAGCGGTCCGCATTTTTCCAGTGCCTATAAAGCTTATTATCACATGACACCTCGCGAGGAACGCTCGAAAATGTTACAAGCGAAATAGATGTCATGGCTGACGGCGGCGCTTTTTATGATGGCTCTCTGCCGGTTGCCATCATGACTGACGTTGTTTCGTGTGGTATCTCGTTATTACCCAAAATCTGGCTACAATGTCTTGGCAATCATACTTCCGGCAGCGGCGAGCATCATAATGCCCGCACTGCGAAAGAGTAGCATCTGAGCATTTTGGCTGGCCAAGAAGCGTCTGACTTTCAGTGCTCCCAAAATAAAGATAGAACCGACTGCGATTAATACTGCAATGGTGAGCGGCACCAGCAGTAATCCCCATGTTTGTATCGACACGGTGTCCAAGGTAATGACCAGCGGTAAGATCGCCAGATAGAATGCGATCGTTTTGGGGTTGCCCAAAGTAATAGTAAAACCGGAAAACCATGCTGAAGTCAGCTCTCGTCTGGAAGCCTTTTGATCGATCTGGATACTTTCCGGCTTACAGGTAATAAATTGCCACGCCAGCCAAGCCAGATAAAGAGACGATGCCCAGCTGATCAATGTGAATAAGGTGCTGAAGTGATGTGCGATCACCGCGAGACCGAATACCGCAAATGACAGGTAGACCAAGTCTCCCAGAATCAACCCGGCCAGCATTGTAAACCCGGTGATTGCGCCGCCACTCACGCTCCGGGCCACTAATGCGGTCATTCCGGGGCCCGGAATTGCAGCTGCGATGCCTAGGGCTGCAATATAGGCTAATATTTGTGTTGATTCTAGCATGGTTATTTATCCTACTTATATTGAACGGATTTTATCTGAGCCGTGCTTGAAAATAGTCACGGTGCAACAGACTCCTTGTGGTTGGCTGCTATTGATTCTGATAGAGCACTTCTCTGGCAAAAACAAGATCTTGAACCGCCAGTCCCACAGATTTAAACAACGTGCGTTCGGGACGCTTTTCTAGGCTATGCTCTCCTAATTCACCAATTTCTTGACTGCAATGATCGGTTGATAAGTATCCTTTTTCTTTGGCTTGCTGGAGACACTGGGAGGCATTCCAGCATGACTCTCGTGAATCGACATAATGCTCAACCGCACCATAGATTGCCGGATCCAGTTCCTGAAATCCAATCGCTGATGCACCGATCGCATTGATATGGCAGCTTTGTGGTAAATCACAAAGTTGCAGTAATGGGCTCCGGGCTGCCGTTACCGTACAGATAATATCTGCGTCAGAGACTGCTTCGGCCGGTGTTTCTGCGCCAGTTATGTTGAGTGCGGTATGCTCGGCACACCATGTTGCAAACTGATCTACGTTTGCCCGATTTCTGCCCCAGACGGTAACACTCTGAATCGGGCGGACGGCAAGCATGGTGAGTAAGTGTTGACGTGCTTGCAGGCCCGTACCCAGAATGGCAAGTTTGGTTGCGTGTTGTGGTGCAAGTAAATGTGTTGCCCAAGCGGAAGCGGCCGCAGTTCTTAGTGCGGTGATGGCTCCCGCGTCAACTGCCACCATATGTCCGTTTGCCTGTTCATCAAATAGCAGAATACATCCTTCATGAGATGCCGAACCTTGGTGTGGATTAAAATCGACCAAGACCGATTTCAGGCCGAAGCCTGAATATTTACCCTCGGAGATATAAGCCGGCATTGTCCCCATCAATCGTCCATCTGGCGCCGGAATAATACTTCGGACCGATTGCACCACTTTGCCCTGACTTTGCAAAGCAAACGCAATCTGACTCAACTCAATGGCAAGGGGGATGGAGAGGGTTTGCTCAACATGTTCTCGATTAAAGTAATGCATACAACCACCTTATGCCTCGACCGTATCCATAAACTGCGTCTCAACCGGTGTGTCTGCCAAGCTATTGAGTAAGGTAGACATGGTTTTCTGGGAGATGCCTAAAATCACATCAAGCATATTTTGTTGTGTGAAGCCCGCTGCTAGAAAATGACTTGCTTTGTCTTTTTGAATGGTGCCCTGCGAAAGAATCACTGCTTGTGTAAATTGCTGAAGCGCAGCTAATCGTGTCGGGAGTTGCTCCGGATGATGAATTATTTTATCAACAATCTCACTTGCGACCCCTTTGTGAATTGCAATCCAGCGATGGGCTTTAATCGTATAAGGGCATTGGTTAATCACACCGGTTGTGAGCCAGACGACCGCTTTCTCTGCTTCATTCAGGGAACATTGTGAAAATCGGTCATGCGCAAACTGATAAGAAGCCAGCAGATCGGGAGATTCAGCCATGTATGCACTTTGGTTGGGGATCCAACCGAAATTATCAATCGAACTTTGCAAAAGTTTGCGACTGCCATCCGGTGCACTGTCAATCGTGTGTAATTTCATCTCTATCATTTCTCTCTTCCTTTCTTGGTTCTTCTTTATGAATCTATTGATGGCGAAACATGTGAATGAGCAGCACTTTATTTCAACGGATTGCACCCAAATACAGACCACAACATATGAATGGGACGGACATTGGATATAAACGATAGATTGTGCAGATCTGCTGCAATTTCAGTCGTTAAAGCAACGTCGGCCTCATGTTGAGTAACGGCATTGGCTGCTTCACTGGTAGAATTCTTTTCAATAATGGTTTCTATCTGCAAACCTTGAGGAAGCAATTCATGAATTAATGGTATCGGTGCAGGATGAGATGCAATTCTCAGTGGCCGGCGCGGTAATGAACGATTGGTCGCAATCCCGTATAAAGGGGTATCAAAAACAAATGTTGCTAACAGATTCAAGTGAGAATCCATGTAGAAATCATTAATTTTTTGATAGGCATTGGCAACAATCAGTAATCCGTTGTCTTGTTTGGTATTATCGCGCGCCTGCTCATAAGTTGCGTTCAGATTAATGGGATTCAAACTGTCAGAATAGAATTCTTTCATCCGCTTACAAAAATATTTTGAAGCGGATTCACTGCTTGTCCCTGATGGACCTAACGTATAAACAGGGTGACATGTTGCATGAACAAGCCCCATGTCCATAAAATGCGTGTTCATTTGTCTATCTCCCGATGATAATCATCAATTCACACTCGTTAACCAGTGTTGACAATGACTCAGTTGTCCTCGAACCGACTCGATATACAAACGTTGAATTTCTGAGGTAATACTGTGTGGCTCTGCACTATTGAAGTCGCAGTGATCAATCTGCTGTACAGGGGAAACTTCCATCCCTGTCCCGGTCAGAAAACACTCATTTGCGGCAAAGAGTTCGGAGGGGGAAATATCTCTCTCTTCAACTTCAAGGCCTAACTCTTCTGTTGCCAAAGTAATCACCGTACTTCTTGTAATCCCCTCGAGAATGTGAGAATTAATCGCCGGTGTAATGAGTTTATTCTTCTTGACTAAGAAGACATTCGACGTGGTGGCTTCTGCAATATTGCCATGAACATTGAGCATGATGGCATCGTCATATCCAGCGCGATGCGCCGACTCCATTGCGAGTGCTGAGTTGACATAGCTGCCGGTGATTTTTGCGCGTGCCGGAATCGAATTATCGGCAACCCTTCTCCAGTTTGAAATGGTACAGCGAAGACTCTTCTGTGCTGATACCGAAGGCATGTTTAAACTATTAATCGCAAGTCCTGAACTGACGCCGGAGAGTTTTACGCCGAATCCTTGCCCGGGAAGGAGGCTCTTTTTAAAAGCAATCGGCCGGATATAGCAGTCCGTATTGGCCTGATTTTTTCTCAGCAGCTCAAGAATAATTGCTTTCATCTCCTGATGAGACGGTAAATGATCAATCAGCAGGAGCTTGGAAGAATTGATAAAGCGTTCAATATGCGCATCTAATTGAAAAACATTTAAGGTGCGTTTATCTGCGGTGAGATAAGCTCGGATCCCTTCAAAAACGCCTGTCCCATAATTAAATGCCTGCGTTGTAATTGGAATTGAAGCCTCCACGGCAGGCCGATATTCATTATCCAGATAAATGAAAGGGTGGTGGACACCTGAGTGATGTTTCTGGGGAGCCATTTCGGCCATGGTATTGGTCATTATTGAAATCCCCGTCCTAACAGTGCAATGGCGGCGTCACGATCAGCGTTATCACCTTGCGCTCTTAAATCATGCAGTCTGGCTGCTTTCCAACTGACCATGGCAGATGTGCTGGTAATATTGGTGGTTTCACCAACCTGAATATCGATCTCAACATGTTTGATTTTATCTGCCATATAAGCTTTGGTTTGCGCGAGCATCACGGCTTGTTGCGGGACGTCTTCGATTAACTCAACGATAATATTTAAGTGATCGATACCATTTTTTTCATCAATCTGAATGGCATAGTCTAAACAACCGGTCAGCTTTTCTAGCAGGGCGGCCTCGATATCCCATGCACAGTAGTTGCAGCCACCTAAAGTCAATGTATCCCGGACCCGACCAATCGGAACAATCTTCAGCCGACCGTCAGACATGAGAGTTGCTCTGACCATATCACCGGTGCGGTAGCGAATCAGTGGCTTCTGTCCCTGATACAAATGAGTAATCACCAACTCACCACTGGTTTCCGTTGCAGAAGCTGGGATCACTTCACCACTGTTCGGCTCAACTAACTCATAGTAGTTATTCATTGGGACGGTGTAGAGTGATTGGTCACTGTCACAGACCGCCAAAATAGAAGATTCCTGAGAGGCGTACATACAATTGTATACTTGTGCTCCCCATGTTTCGCCGATATTGCGCAGCAAGGCCGGTGTGGTTAATTCTCCTAATGTCAGAATGACCCGCACGCTGCTTTCTGCCGGGGACACATGGTGTTTTTTGAGGTATCGGGCGAGATTGATCGCCACCGCGGGAGTACACACGAGCGCCGTAATTTGTAACTCATTGATGAGAGCCATTGCGCGGTTCATGCCGACGACCGGAGAGCGGGGCCACATTTTGACCACACTATGGCCTAAACTGCGGAATACGTCTTCAAAGGTATCCCCTGTTGAATGCAACTCGGTCGGCCCCATAACGCCAACAATATGTTTGTCACCATGCTGTTGAAAAATTTGCCCGTAGCGCAGAATCAGTGGCGTATTATTATAAATCGAATCAATTTCACTCCGGGGGCATGGTGTGGGGGCGCCTGTCGTGCCAGTTGTCTCATAGTATATCCAGCTCTTATCGAGTGGTGCAGAGGCAAGGCAATTTCTATTTTCACGAAGATCGTTCTTGGTCGTAAATGGTAAAGTGCTCAACGTAGCAAGAGAAAAATTATCGATATCTGATGCCGTTACGCCTGATAAGTGTTCTTTATAAAAACCAGAACCATCGATAACATATTTTAGAATTTCTTTAAGATTTTTTTCTTGGTGACGAATCAGTTGTTGTTGAGAATATTCACCATTTTCAAATTTTTTATGTTGTTGGAAAATATCTTTTGCTTGTTTTACCAATTCATCTTTAAAAATCGCATACATGAGATCATCCTTAATAAATGCTCTATATGTTTGATTGGAGGTTATTGAATGTCTGATTGTTTATTTAAATAACGGCAGGTTACCCGTTAATTTATTGATGGTTTTTTTCGGACCAATCATACCAATGGCGACGAGTTCAATATGTTGACTGGTTACCGATGATATTCTTTCACCATATTCATCATACGTTTTACATGACTGAGCCAACGCACTAAAAGGCATGGTATAAATCTGATCATCTTGTTCAGCGGTGGCGAGCAGGTTGTGGAGATGTTCTCCGGTCGACAGTAGAACCGGGAGCGGTGCATATATGACGCCGGGGTAATTAACGTTATCCATGCTTTGCATATCAGGGCCGACGAGATTATTGACTGTTTTACCAAAACTGATTCCAATCACACTTGCAGCATTAATTGCTAAACCCGGATGTAAATCCTGATCAACAATAATGGTGCATTTGTGCTTGCTTGCATCAAATTCCATGAATTCCTCACTCATTTTAAAATCGTATTTATATGGCGGATAATAAATCCAGATATCCAGTAGCTAGAGAAAAATCGGTGGATAAATCGATATCGACAATATTCCATTCAGCAATCGCTTTCCATTTTTCAACACCTTCTTTATGATTTGGATGGACAATATATTTTTCCAAATCATCGGTGTTATTAAATATTCCAATCACGATAAAGTCAGCAGCAATTTCCCGGCGAGATATATTTCGTCCACATATCCATCCTTTTATTTCCTCAATATGGCGAGGGTGATTACGTGTTGCTTGTTCTGCCTCGATTGCATTTGTGGAAGACCAACTCCAGTTCTTTTTAAAGGTAAATAGCACAACATGTAGAATCATTGAATTCTATCCTTGGTGAATCTTGTCCTTGGTGAGTTGTAATAAACTGTAACTATTGTTTTACCAACTGTTTTACCAACTATGTTTTGACGTTGTTGTTGCTGTGCATTATGCATCAGAACGATAGAAATTTGTTACCTATATCACATTAGGAAAAATGGTTGTGGGGCAAAATTACCCGATAAATAACAAAAAAATGAAAGGATTTAACCTTAGTGGCACTGACAAAGACAGATACTCAAATTTTAACATTTTTGCAACAAGATGCACGAATGACCAATCAGGAACTGGCGGACCAAATTGGCATGTCATCATCGCCTTGCTGGCGTAAAGTCCGTAAGCTGGAAGAAGATGAAATCATCCAAGGATATCGTGCGGTTCTGGATCGGAAAAAAATAGGCTTGGGTGTGATGGTTTTCGTTCGGGTGACGATTGATAGCCATAGTGAAGCCGAAGCGCGTAAGTTTGAGCAAGAAGTGACAGCGCTTGAGAATGTCGTTGCCTGCTACAGTATCGGTGGTGATGCTGACTTTTTGATTCAGGTTGTCTCTCATGATCTCGATTCCTATGCGGAATTTGCGATGTCAGTGATTCGGCGTTTGCCGGGGATTAAAGAGATGCAGAGTATGTTTGTGTTAAAGGAAATCAAACCTTTTGCATCTTTGCCAGTCGGAACGGTATCCGGAGCGTAGCACATCCAATCCCTGACTGTTGATGATATCGTTTACATTCAGGGTGTAATGTCCATCGTTTTACTTCAATGATTGTCCATATCACAATTCCCGATGGGGACTAAGTAAGCGTCTGCTTTTTATCTCTTCTTTCTGATGAAATCATCCGATATGTCTGGCTGACAGCACATTATCCAACCTGTGATTAAGACTGTTTTATCCACTTTCCTTGGGTATTCCAGAGGGATAATGTGATCTCTTTCTGATAGTTTTATATTAGTGGAAACGTTCTCACTAAACGGGTGTGATGATCACAGTTTTATCACAATACGCTCAATATAGTACGCAACATGTTCAACAAAATAACGATAAAGCGTCCCTATGAATGAAAAATATAACGAGACTCATATTGAGCTGAAAACCAAACTATCCTACGGTCTGGGCGCATTAGGTAAAGATTTTGCCTGTGCGCCTATCTATATATTTTTGATGTTCTATTTTACTGACGTTGTTGAGCTCTCTGCCGCGTATGTCGGAATGGTTTTTCTCGCAGCGCGGGTCATCGATGCGATCACCGATCCGATGATGGGGATTGTGGTCGATAACACGCGTTCTCGTTATGGCAAGTTTCGCCCGTGGATTCTGATTGGTTCAGCGATCAATGCGTTTGTACTGGTTGGACTATTTTGTTCGCACATGTTTGAAGGCACTGCTGCTTATGTTTATGCCGCAGTCATTTATATTTTATGGGGTTTGACCTATACCGTGATGGATATTCCGTTCTGGTCAATGATTCCTGCCATTTCAGGATCGCGCCGGGAACGGGAAAAACTCGTAGTCTGGCCGCGGCTATTTGCCAGCTTTGCCTGGTTCGTGATCGGTAGTTACGGTTTATGGATGGTGACAAAACTGGGCGGTGACGATCAGGGCCAAGGGTTCTTTGAACTGTCGATCATCATTGCGGTTTTATTTATCTTCAGTGCACTGATTACGTTTAAGAATGTTAAAGAAAAGGTGGTTGCTACCGGACAGATGGTCGAGAAGTTCGGCCTGAAAGATGCCATCCGCATCATTGGCGGCAACGATCAGTTGAAAGTATTAATTGCGACTGTGTTGGCGTTCCAGATCGGCAATATGCTGGTTGGTGGTTTCGCCATTTACTACTTTACCTACGCTGTCGGCGATAAAGAACTGTTCCCGGTTTATATGATGGTTGCCGGTGCGGCTGAAGTTGCCGGGATTTTCCTCTTTCCGCGGCTGGCGGCTTTATTGCCACGTAAACATCTGTGGGTCATCGCTTGCATGTTCCCGATTTTGTCATGTCTGTTATTGGTGGTCATGGGTGTGGTTGATCCGGGCAATGTCTATTTAATAGGTCTCTCTGGTGCGGCGATCAAATTCGGTGTCGGGATCACCAACGGTCTGCAAACGGTGATGTTGGCCGACGTGGTCGATTATGGCGAGTATATTACCGGCCGACGCAGCGAAAGCGTGATTTTTTCTGTCCAAACCATGCTGGTTAAATTTGCCAGTGCCGCTGGTGCGTTTATTGTCGGGGTTGGTTTGTCGGCAGTCGGATATGTCCCGAATGTCCAACAATCTGAAGGGACGATTCTCGGATTACAGGTCTTAATGATTGGCATCCCTGTTTTACTGATGGTTGTGAGTGCACTGATTTATCGACGTTACTACCGTCTGCATGAAGGATTTCAGCCGGAGGAATTTGAGACCTATTCTTTAAATATGACTAAAGAAACAACCGCATAATCAGCTCCGCCGGCTCAAAAAACAGCTGCATTGATGAGAAAAAAACAGGCAGGATGGATATTTCCCTCCTGCCTTATAACGAGGTATTCATGCGAACTTTTCAAGATATTATCGCCAGTCGAGACTGGCAAAATCCGGGTGCTGTCCGGATGCATACTCTGTCAGCTCACGTCCCGCTACACAGCTATCGTCAAATCGAAGATGCCCGTCAGAGTGTTGCGAGTAGTCGCTATTATCTGAACGGACAATGGGCATTCAAATTCTATTCTGCCCCTGAAATGGTTGATGTATCGGTCATTGAGCCGGAAAGTGACTTATCGGCATGGGAACAGATTGAGGTTCCCGGTAACTGGCAGCTGCAAGGGTTTGATCATCCGATCTACACCAATGTGAAGTATCCGTTTCCTGACCGTGCACCAACGGTGCCCGCACAGAATCCGACTGGGTGTTATGCTCGTGATTTTGTTGTGAAACCGGGCATAGATGAACAGACTCGCATCCTGTTTGAAGGGGTAAATTCGGCGTTTCATCTGTGGTGTAATGGTCAATGGGTTGGCTATGCGCAGGACAGCCGGTTGCCGGCAGAATTTGACTTAACGGATCATATCCATGTCGGCCATAATCGCCTTGTCGTGATGGTGATGCGCTGGTCTGACGGTTCTTATCTGGAAGATCAGGATATGTGGTGGCTGAGTGGTATTTTTCGCGATGTATACATTTATCACAAGCCTGCAATCGCAATAAATGACGTCTTTATACGCCCGGAACTGGATGCGCTCTATCAGGACGGGGCACTGTGTGTGACGACTAAACTCAGTCAGCAGACAGCCAACCACCGGGTTGAGGTGATGCTGTTTGATGCAGCAGGACAGTCTGTTGAGATGCAGGGGGAGACATGTTGTGCGACCAACCAGAATGCGGTTGATGAGAAAGGCGGCTGGGCGGATCAGGTCGAACATCACTTGACGATCTCTCGTCCCCGTCACTGGAATGAGCAAACCCCTTATTTGTACCGTTGTGTCGTCGTGCTGTTGGATGAACAGTCACAGGTGATTGAGTGTGAAGCGTTCTCGGTCGGATTCCGCACGGTTGCCATTGAAGATGGTTTACTCAAAGTGAATGGCAAAGCCCTGTTGATCCGCGGCGTGAATCGTCATGAACATCATCCGGAAACGGGACATCATGTCGATGAAGCAACGATGGTCAAAGATATTCTGTTGATGAAGCAGCACAACTTTAATGCGGTGCGCACCTCGCATTATCCGAATCATCCCCGCTGGTATGAACTCTGTGATCAGTATGGCTTGTATGTGGTGGATGAAGCGAACATCGAGACGCATGGTCAGTTCCCGATGTGTCGTTTGTCTGAGGATCCGCAATGGAATCATGCTTACATGCAGCGCATGATTGGTTTGGTTGAACGGGATAAAAACCATCCGTCGGTAATTATCTGGTCGTTGGGAAATGAGTCCGGTATTGGTCTGAACCATCATGCTATGTATCAGTGGACCAAGCTGCGCGATCCGTCGCGCCCGATTCAGTATGAAGGGGGCGGTGCCGATACGGCTGCCACGGATATTATCTGTCCGATGTATGCCCGGGTTGATCAGCATCAGGGCGGTACGAATCCAAAGTATGCAATTAAAGACTGGATTGGCCGGCCCGGTGAACAGCGTCCGCTAATTCTGTGTGAATATGCCCATGCGATGGGGAACAGTCTCGGAAGTTTTGATAAATACTGGCAGGTGTTTCGCCAGTATCCACGGCTTCAGGGCGGCTTTATCTGGGACTGGGTTGATCAGGGGCTTTCAAAGTGGGATGAGCACGGGCAGCATTACTGGGCGTATGGCGGGGATTTCGGCGATGAAATCAATGATCGTCAGTTTTGTATTAATGGCTTAATCTGGCCGGATCGCACGGTCCATCCGACACTACTGGAAGCGAAGCAGGCTCAGCAGTTCTACAGGATTGAATTTGATGGCCAACATCAGTTGACGTTAACCAGTGAACATCTGTTTGCCGCAGAAGCCTTAATGTGTTGCTGGACAGTACTGGAAGACGGCGTCGCAATCTCGGCAGGGGAGCACACGGTTGTGATGGCACCTGAATCGGAGCACGCCATAGAATTGCCACTTGATCAGTGTCTGTATCAGTCGGAGAAAACTTATCATCTGAATATTGACTTGTTGTTGGCTGAACAGACGTTCTGGGCTCCGGCTCGTCATCCGGTGGCGCAGGCGCAGTTTGAACTGAAGGCGGCATATCCCCGGTTACACATGGACAAGGTAACACCATCGACCGACATTCGTGTCTCTGAATCAGATGAGCAGGTGATCGTCATGGTCGCAGACCAACAGTGGACGTTCCACCGAGGCAGCGGTTATCTCACCCATTGGGAGCAACAGGGAGAGCAGTTATTAGCGGCACCGCTGAAAGACAATTTTTATCGTGCACCGCTCGATAATGATATCGGTACCAGTGAAGTGGATCGGCCTGACCCGAACAGTTGGATGGCGCGCTGGAAACAGGCCGGCCTTGATCGTCTGGCAGGACGGTGCGTCAGTATGATCGTTGAGCCGGGCCATCATTCAGTAACGATCAGAACGCAATTTGACTATACCTCGACAACCGAACAGGTGTTGCGGACGCAATGGTGTTACACGGTCAGTCAGCAAGGCGAAATGCGGATTGATGTTGATGTGTATCGATGCGCAGCATTACCGTCTCTGCCGCGAGTCGGATTCTCTTGTGCACTGCCGTTAACTGAGCGTGTGACATGGTCTGGCCGCGGGCCGCACGAAAACTATCCTGATCGTTGCCTGTCCGCGCGGTTCGGATGTTACGATGCGACGGTGAGCGAGATGCATACCCCTTATATTTTCCCGACGGATAACGGATTGCGTTGTGATACCCGCAAACTGACCTTAGGGGATATCACGGTACAAGGGGCGTTTCATTTCAGTGTCAGCCGCTACTCACAGGCAATGCTTGAAACCGCCAAGCATACCCATGAGCTGGTCGCTGATGACGTGGTTTACCTGCATGTGGATGGCTTCCATATGGGGATCGGTGGCGATGATTCCTGGACGCCGAGCGTTCATCCGGAATTCCTGTTGGATGCACCGCACTACCATTACCATGTTGTGTTGACATCAGCGCGTTAATAATACTGGTTCATGCATCGGCTTTCTGATTGGCGCTACGGCGTTCAGAAAGCCGATGAAACCACAGCGGTCGGGGGATTGATCTGCGGGAAAAGTATGTCGGAGGTCAATCCAATCAGAACGATCACGACTTCTCTTATTACCACGCAATATGAATCGGGGTGCCAACCGGCACCAAGCGGATAAACTCATCCATCTCTTCATTGGTTAAGGCAATACAGCCATTGGTCCAGTCAAAACTTTGAATAAATTCCGGATGACGTTGATAGCCGTTCTTCAAACCATGAATATGGATGTCGCCTCCGGGGTTCAAGCCGTGTTGTTGCGCATAGGTAATGTCTTTGGCAGACGGATAGCTGATGTGAAACGCTTTATAGAAATTAGAATTGAGATTAATCGCATCGAGCACATAGTCACCTTCCGGTGTCCGCTGATCACCTTCCTGATGTTTCGGGCCTTGCGGAAACTTGCCGAGGGCAATGCGATACGTTCTGATCGTCTGTCCCTGCTCAAGCAGATAAATACGCCGTTTGGACTTATCGACGGTCACGAGGTCAACTTGTGCAGCAACGGAAAAACTCAGAGAGACGATGAACATCATCAGTACAAGAGGGGAGAATTTTGTCCGCATGGATAGTCTGAGTCCCTTATTGTTCGTGAAGTGGAAAGTCATCGGCTGAACCAAGTGACGTAACATAAGGCAAGTTATACACCGGAAAGCTATCTGGCGGAAGTCACACCATGTTATTGATCGTGTTGGTCATAGGTTGATTGGGCACGTACAGGTTGATTGCGGATGGGTATCGATTGGGTGAGATTGACAGGGCATCTCCGCGTTATGCTGAGCACGGAGATGCCTCTGAACGGATTGAACCGACGGGTTTAAAGGTCCGGTAAGGTTCTCTTCTGCTTTTTACTGTTTTTCTTGTGCTGTTTTTCCGCTTCGGCTAACAAACGCAGCAGGGGTTTCGGATCGTAGGTCTCTTGCCGGGATGAGTAGATCGCAGCCTGTAGTTTGCTCACTTCATTTTCGATTGGCTCTCTTTCTTGCGCAGACAATCCCAGCTCAGCGATTTGTACCTGCACCAGATGCTGAATTCGAATTCCATCTTGCTGCTTTAATGCTTCTTGCAGAGACAGATGCTCGGTTTCTATCGGTAAATCCGGTTTTTCTATATGCTCCGAGCGTTTGGTATGCCAAATACGATAAAGCCAGCAACCGGCGGTCAAAATCCAGAGGAAAGCGAAAAGCGCAGTGAGATAAGGCCAGATGCCGGGATCCTTAACCTGAATCTCCTGAGGCGGTACGGATACTTCTGCGGGTGATTGTGGCAGAGACATAACCGTATCGACCGGTGCACCTTTGGCGACATTGAGTGTTAAGCCAGTGAGTATCGCCCGACGTTGTCGGTGTTTTTGCGTATTCCACCAGTTGAGCGACACGCCCGGTAACTTGATTTGGCCGGATTGATTGGGGATCAACACTTGCTTCAGCGTCATCACCACCTCATCGTTATCCAGCGTTTTATATTGCGGTTTTTCCTGATAGACGCGCACACTGCCCGGGTAGTTGATTTGCAGGTCGGGGATTTTATCCTGACTCACGCCTTTGATCTTCAGTTCCAGCGTCCGAGTGATTGAATCCCCCACTTTGAGCGCGGCACTGCTACCGGAGATTGGCTTCCCTTGGCTATCTGTCCAGCGTTGCGTGAGGGATAGGCTGGCGGTCGGGAGCCAGACACCTTGATAATCTTTCGGCTTTGCCATGACCTGAATCGGGAATTGCTTGGCGGTGGTACTGAGTGTCAGCACCTTGGTTTCACCATTCATACCACTATAGAGCAAGGTACTGCGAAACTGAGGTTCAGTTACGATGAAACGCCCCGGCTGTTGGGCGGTAACCCGGAATGTCTGCTGCACGACGGTGACCGACAAGCCATTGATAATCTCGCGGTGTTGTTCTGAGTCGCTGGCAGCTTCTAAATTCATGCCTTTCACAGACGGAGGCGTGATCTTGGTGTCCTGAAGGCGACGAGGATTGACCTTCACCATCATTTTGACATGCAATAACGTGCTTTCATCTGGGTAGAGCGTCTTTTTATCAAGGGTTGAATGAATTTCGATCAGATCATTATCATTCGGTAACGTCGAGTCTTGGACGACCTGAATAGCAATCGGTTGGGTCTTTTCACCGTTAACTTCAAAACTGGGAATTGTGACGACCCCGGTACGGGTTGCAGCAATCGAGACATCCCACTCACTCCGGACACTGCGTTCACCGTTGATAATGTTGGTGGATGTGCCAAAACTCGGCCGGTTGACGAAAAAATCGGGGGTGAGTTTTTCAAAGTTCACATCGTCGCCGGACGCTTTTTGATCGGTGATGATCTGAAGTTGAAACAATTCATTCCGGGTCACCTTATTCTTGCTGACAGTCGCATAAGTAGCGGCCTGAGTGCTCAGGCTGACCATCAGACCGATGAACAGGATCCAGAATATACTTTTAAGCGAGTGCCGGGGTCTGTTTACCATGATTTGTGATTGTCCTCTGGTGGTTCTTTCTGTTCAGCCTGAAGCATCAGCTCTGCCCGCAGCAGACGGCTGGGATCTCTGGCATTTTCAACCTGTTCCAATTTACGGAACTCAGGATCAGAGGGTTGGTTCTGTGTTGGCGATGGTGACGCCTGATCCGCTTGATGGGTTGATGCCTGTTGCTGCTGAAATTGCTTGGCTGACGCATTTTTTTGCGTTTGTTCATCCTTGGGCTGCGTATCTTTGTCTTGACGCTGGGAGCGATTTTGCTCTGATTGCTGGCTTTGGCTTTGGCTTTGGCTTTGGCTCTTCTGCTGTGACTGATGATCTTGAGCTTGCTGCGATTTGGCTGTCTGTGACTGTCCTTTTGACGGCTCTTTTAACGACTGCCCCTGCTGAGATTTGCTCTGTTGTTGGCGCGAGGATGAAGATTGGTTTTGCGCAGCGGTGTTGCTATTTTTTTGTTGCTGTTGCTGTTGCTGTTGCTGTTGCTGTTGCTGTTGCTGTTGCTGTTGCTGTTGCTGTTGCTGTTGCTGTTGCTGTTGTGCTTTTTTCACCACATCAAGGTTATGACGTGCATCCTGATTATCAGGTTCCTGCGCCAGCACCTGCTGATACAGGTCGATAGCCTGTTGTAAATCGCCGTGTTTGGCATATGCATTTGCCAGGTTATACTGCTGACGCGGTGTCGGAGACTCGATGGATGAGAGTGCTTCAATCGCTTGCCGATAATCTCCGGAACGATAATAGGCCGCTGCTTTCCAGTCCGGGTCGGAAAACTGCTGCGCTGATTGTTGATAATCCTTGGCATCGAAGAGACGTTTGGCTTCCTGATCGTGATTGAGCCACGGTGAAGCTTGTGCCCGGGGCACGATTCCCGTTGAAATCACCAAGGCCATCCAACCAAAAATCAATCCTTTACGGAACATCATTAAAGCCGGAATTAGCAAAAGCGGAATAAGCCAGTAACCTTGATTTATCCGGTCTGTTACTTGCTGTTTGCCAGAGATTTGATGTTCGGCGGTATTGATTTGCGTCGCATCAACCAGTGTGTCCACGTCCTGATTGTTGAGCTGAACTGAAATAAAGGTGCCGTGTAGTGATTGAGCCAATGATTTCATGTCACTGAAATTGGCTTTGGCAATGACGGTTTGTCCCTGCGCTGTTTTGAGCAGCGCGCCATTTTCGGTCGGAATGGGTGCTCCGGAGCGTGACCCCATCCCTAATATTGCCAATTGCCAGCGCGTACCGGAAAGTAAGTCGGTAATCTCTTGGCGCTCACTGGCGTCTAATTCGTCGGTGATTAAAATGATCGCCCCCTGATGGAGCCCGGCATCTTTCATCATTTGAATCGCTTGTTTGACACCGCGGGCTGCATCTGCGCCTTGATACGGCATAATTTTAGGGGTCAGGTTGGGGAGCAGATTAAGGATGGTTGCAGTATCGGTCGTCATGGGACTTATCGTGTAGGCATCTCCCGCATAAGCCACCAATCCGGTGACCCCTTCTTTCCAGCGTTTCAGCAGGTCAACTGCTTTATAGCGCGCTTGGATGAGTCGGCTGGGCTGATTATCTGTGGCATACATCGAGCGGGACATGTCCATCACCAGTACCCGGGCTGCGGTATTGCTATAGGTCGGGCGGAGCTGGCGTTCGAAACTCGGGCCGGAAAGTGCCACGATGGCTATGGTCCAACACAGCGCCAGCAGGATCAGTTTATATGTCGACGTCGCTTCATGATACAGACCGAGCGCCTGAGCAATATGCGGCGCAATTAAGGATTGCTGTTTTTTACGCAAGGCCAGCCATGCGAGCAGCAGGGCGACAGGAAGGAGTCCGATCAACCAGACCGGATTGAGAAATACAAAATCAGACATGATTTCTCCTGACGATCACCAAAATAAATGAAAGGACTAAGGCCAGTGCCAGCGGATAAATGAACCATTCACTTTGTGGACGCCAAGTCTGACTGGCTTGTTGAACCGGCTCTAATTGATTAATGGTTGCATAGATATTTTCCAGATCCTGACTGTTGCGGGCACGGAAATATTTGCCTCCGGTGATGTGGGCAATCTGTTTGAGGGTTTTCTCGTCCAAATCACGGGCCGTATTGACTTTACGTGTGAACACAAAATCTTTCACCACCATTTCTCCGGCGCCAATCCCGACGGTATAAATGACCGCGTGATACTTTTTCGCAATTTCAGCCGCCTGAATCGGGTCCAGTACTCCTGCAGTATTGGTGCCGTCACTGAGCAAAATCATCACTCTTTGTGGTGCCTGTCCGTCGACGAATGTTTTTGTCGCCAGTCCGATACCTTCTCCAATCGCAGTTTCCGTACCGATGAGTTTTAAAACCGTCTGATTTAACTGTCTGCGGACAGTTTCCCGGTCAAAGGTCAGCGGGGTTTGCAGATAGGCGTGATCAGCAAACAGCACCAGCCCCAGCCGATCTCCCTGTCGCTTTTCAATAAATTGGTCGAGAACTTGTTTCACTGCGGTGAGACGATCAATAAAGTCGTCTCCGTTTTGCATATCTTTCTGGCTCATCGAATAGGATAAATCGACCACCAGCATCAGGTCCCGATGCTTCGGTTGAACGGTGATCGGGTCACCAAACCAAGCCGGGCGGGCACAGGCAACAATCAACGCGACCCAAATCGCACCAGCCATCAATTGGCTCAACCAATGACTGGGTTTAGTCAGGCTGCCTTCTGTCGGGAGATAAGTGAGTTGAATCGCAGCCGGCTGTCGATGCGGTGGCAGTAATTTGGTTACCAACAATGGTAGTGGTAAAAGGAATAACATCCACCACCAAATGAATTCAATATGTGCCAAAGATTATCTCCTTCTTCTTCTCTTTGGCGGCAAGGCTTCCTGTACCCAAGTCAGGCAGTCATCAATCAGATGTTGTTGGGATGGTTCTGATTTTGATTTTTGATACAGCACCTTTTGCCACAGGGATTCATTGGGAATAAACAGGGGATTACTGATTTGCCTGTCTAAAAAGGCATACCAGTCATGTCCGGTTAAATGGGCAATTTCCTGACGTGGGAAATAACTCAGACATGCTTGTCTGACCAACTCCATTGCATCGGATGGCGTTACAGAACCGTGTGAGGGTTGCAGTAACCGTAACGCGACTTTTTTCGGAGCAATCCGTTTGCGTCTCCAAAGAATGAGCCAAGTGATCAGCAGTATTATCACGATCACGCATCCGATGAGGCTCAGCCAACCCCAGGCAAGCGGCCACCATGAAGGGGCGTCCGGCAGGTGCAGGGGCTGAAGGTCAAGTAAATCTGAGATCGATTGTGCCATTTAATAACTTCCGGATAGTTGTTTCAGCAAAGGTGAATCACTTGAAAGCCGAGTATAGGGAATCCCTAAAGACCGACTGAGTAATTCTAGCCTATCTTTCTGAGATTCAAAGGCTTTTCTGATTCCTGCCCGAGTATGCTTTGCTGAAAAATTAAGCCACCGGCTTTGTTGTTGGTCAGCGACGAATTCAATGCCACGAAAATCAGTATCGCCCCGTTCGAGTGGATCATAAATATGGACCAGCCGTACCTGATTATGCCGGCGCAGCTGACTAAATTGCGGTTTGAGATTATCGTCATAACGGGTGTAATCGCTGATCATAATCACTTCACTGCCTTTAGGTGATAAGCGATTTAAGGCGGTCAGACTCTCTGACATCGAAGAAACCGCTGAACCGGAATCGTTGAGTGGGGGCTGAGTTTGGCTGAACTGTAATTGTTCTCTGTGACTGTCGATAATTTTCTGCAGGAGCGCCAGTACACTGGGTTGGTGACTTTTGGGTTTAATATCGATTAATCGATGTCCCAAATCAATCAAGGCACCACAACGATCTTTCTGGGCGAGAGACATCCATGCCAGTAAAGCTGCCATATGTGCAGCTTGAACCGACTTCAGGAGTAAACGTGACCCCATATGCATGGTCGCGCTTAAATCAATATAGAGAATTACCGGTTTTTCTCGTTCTTCACTGAAAAGTTTGGTGTGCGTCTTTCCGGTTCGGGCGGTCACCCGCCAGTCAATGGTGCGGATATCGTCACCGGGCTGATAGCGGCGCACTTCAGAAAAATCCATCCCGCGGCCCAACTGGTGACTCTGATATTGTCCCGACATGGTTGACCACAGACTTTTAGCCGGTGGCAGCCAAGCAGCACAGTGCTGTTTATAAACCAGCAACTCTTCCAGGCATAAAGTGACGCCATTACTATAAGCAGGCAGTTCCATCCTCATCCCTCATCGTTTCTGCTGAATCATAATGTTTTGGTGTCATCAGGCACTGCCGACCAGAGACAGAATATGGTTGATAATCTGATTCGGATGAATGCCTTCGGCTTGCGCCTGATAGCTCAGCAGCAGACGGTGACGCAGTACCGGGAAAGCCATACTTTGGACATCTTCAGGGCTGACGAAGTCGCGTCCGGCAAGCCACGCACTCGCGCGCGCGCAGCGATCCAGTGCGATCGTTGCCCGGGGGCTGACGCCCATTTCAAGCCACTGTTTGAGTTTTTCGTCATATTTCTCCGGCTGGCGGGTTGCCATCACCAGCCGCACGATATATTGCTCGATGCTTTCTGCCATATGAATGTCCAGCACCGCTTGGCGGGCACTGAAAATATCTTCCTGAGACAATTTGTTCGGTTGTTGAGGTTTTACGCCTTGTGCTTCACCGCGGTTGAGTCGCAGAATCGCCAGTTCACTTTCTGCATCGGGATAATCGACGTGGAGGTGGAGTAAAAAACGGTCCAGTTGCGCTTCAGGCAGCGGATAGGTCCCCTCCTGTTCAATCGGGTTCTGGGTGGCCATCACCAAAAAAAGTTTGGGGAGCGCGTAGGTTTTTCGCCCGGCAGTCACCTGACGTTCAGCCATCGCTTCGAGCATGGCGGCTTGCACCTTGGCCGGAGCACGGTTAATTTCATCGGCTAACAGCAGTGAATGGAACACGGGACCGGGCTGAAACTGAAACTCTCCCGTTTCCGGGCGAAAGATATCTGTTCCGGTTAAGTCGGCCGGCAGCAGATCCGGTGTGAACTGAACCCGATGAAAAGACCCTTCAATACTGTCGGCCAGTGATTTGATCGCTCTTGTTTTTGCCAGCCCGGGCGGGCCTTCAACCAAAATATGTCCATCGGCCAGCAAAGCGACCAACACCTGTCTCACCAGTGCTTCCTGACCAATAACCTGACTGTTTAAGTAGTGTTGTAGCTGTTGAAAAGCGGTTGCTGATTGCATGACCCGTATTGCTCCAATGATTGGGATTGATAAAAATTTGTTGTGATGGTTCAACGATTTCTCGATTAGTTTAACAAAAGTCAGAAAAGTTCATTTTTACCGATTGATGGCTTCAGTTCCGTTGTTCTTAAATACCTGCTGAAAGCAAATGATAAAAGTATTACGTATGCCATTCACTATTGCTCAGGCGATGAAGTATACTACACGGCTGATATTTGTCGGGGCGAACCCCGCACCACAAAATTTCAGCCAGAATCTATATGTTTTGAGGTCGTATTGCACCGTATGTTGCGGATAATTTCAACCTCAAAGTCTGAATGATGAATAGACCCGCAGTCCGATTTGCAATCATAGCATCACCTTGTGGAGTGTGTTTGACACATGCATCCTAAGTGACAGCGGGAGCCGTGACAATAATTAAGGCAGTAGCTATGTTTTTCAATGCAGTGAGTATTAAGAAGAAAGTGATATGGAGTATGGCATTTGCCGTACTCGCATCGACTGTAATTGTGGGCGGGATTGCTCAGTACCAGTCCAGAGAAGTGCTGGAACATCGTTTGGTGGATATTGAATTGCCATCGTTTTTGGATGGCATCCGCCATCAAATTGACCGGGATGTGTCAGAGTTATTGCTGGCTGCTGAGCAGCTTGCGAATAATGAATTTGTCAAAGCAACGATTGATACAACCAACATTGACCCAAAGTCAGAAAAAGTATTGATTCAGCAATTGAACAATCTCAAACAGCAATATCATCTTAATGATGCCTCCGTTGCGAATCGAAACACGGCATATTATTGGAACCAAAAGGGGTTCTTACGCCAACTCAACCATCAACAAGATCAATGGTTTTATCAGTTTATTGCGTCCGGAAAGCCGACGATGGTGAGTATTTTTCAAGAGCCGAACGGTGATGTGAAAATGTTTGCCAATTATCAATCGGCCGAGAGCGGCACTTTATCCGGGATGTCAAAGTCGATGGATGACATGGTGCGCCTGCTTAACGGGTTCCGAATCGAAGACTCTGGTTTTGTGTTTCTGACGGATGCGCAAGGGAACGTAAAAATTCATCCGGACAAGTCTCAGTCGGCTAAAACATTATCAGACCTTTATGGTTCCAAGGCTACGGCATTACTCGGTAATCATGGTTTTCATCTGATTGACGCACGGTACCAAGATGAAGACGTCTTTGTGGCGAGCGAATACATTCCATCGATGCATTGGTACGTTGTCGCTTCTGTACCGAAGCGAGAGATTTATGCGGAAATGAATCGTGCCGCGCAAAATATGATGTTGGGCACAGCGGTGATTGCTGCGCTGTTTATTTTTATGAGTGTGTTACTGGCAAACAGTATCACCAAACCGATTCGGCAGATTGCGGCACGTTTTTCTGCGCTTGGTAAAGGCGATGGTGATCTCTCTCAGCGTATTGAGATTGTCGGCAATGATGAGATTACTCAGCTCTCTCTGGGCTTTAATGATTTTATCGAGAAAATTCATCAATCGATGCAGGAAGTGGCATCGACGAGCCGGAGTTTGTCACATGAGTCGCAAGTGGTCGCAGAGAAAGCTCATCTGACACATGATAACAGTCAGAGCCAGCGTGATCAGACTATCCAGGTGGTGACCGCGATGAATGAGATGGGGGCGACCATCAGTGAAATTGCATCGAATGCCGCTGTTGCCGCTTCAACCGCCAATGATGCATCGGTAAGTAGTGATGCGGGTCAGGTTGTGGTCGGTCAGGCCAAAGATGCGATTCACCGATTGGCTGAAGATATGCAGAAATCGACCCAAGTGGTTGAAAAACTGGCTGCAACAACGCAGGAAATTGGGTCGATTCTGGCGGTGATTCATGAGATTTCCGATCAGACTAACTTACTGGCGCTGAATGCTGCGATTGAGGCTGCACGTGCAGGAGAACAGGGACGAGGTTTTGCCGTCGTGGCTGAAGAGGTGCGTAATCTGGCGGGCCGGACGGCTGCTTCAACGGAGCAGATTCAAGTGATGATGACCCAGTTGAAAAATGATTCGAGTAATGCTGTGCAGGCAATGAATGCCGGACAAGAGAGAACGCAAGAAGGGGTTGCAGCGGCTGAAAGTACGGTGGAACAACTACACCAGATTTCAGAGCGAATCTACGAAATCACCGATAGAAATACGCAAGTGGCGACAGCTACTGAAGAACAATCTGTCGCGGTACAGAGTATCAATGAGAACATTGAAGAAATTAATGCGATTAATGAACTGACGACAACGACCGCAGAGGAATTGGCAGAAGCCAGCCGCGAACTGAAAACCCTTTCTGAACGCTTGGATCATTTGGTCGGTGGTTTCAGACTTTGATCATTGAAGGGACAGACAGGTTTCGGTTGTGCATGAAAATGGATAGTTCGGTGAGACCGGAGCAACCGTGAGAGCAGTGTCACTGCTGAGATCGTACAGTCAGTGTGTTACTGAAAGCGTCACATCGCGTGGTGTGAATCATATCGGTCCGCGGCTGGAGCATTTATCGAGAGCAGTGTACACTCGCAAAAGTTAGCCTGTT
The DNA here is from genome assembly GCF_059641415.1 of Vibrio rubrogenes. NCBI lineage: Bacteria > Pseudomonadati > Pseudomonadota > Gammaproteobacteria > Vibrionales > Vibrionaceae > Vibrio > Vibrio rubrogenes. The sequence goes on along the minus strand of NZ_JCARSY010000015.1, from coordinate 15,652 downwards.
ACAGACAATAAACAGAGGTGATGTATGAACGATTTTGAACAAGAGCTCGCTGCATTGGCGGAACAGGATGGCGGTCAGGAAGAAGCCAAACTTCCTTCTTTGGATGAACAGAAAGCGATTGTGGCCAAGCTGAAAGAGTTAGAAGCAAAAGGGGAGCTGACGCCGGAAGTGTTAGAAGCGTATTTCGGTCAGTATGCCGCAGATGCCGGTGTTCCGGTTCATTAGATGGGCTGCCCTTCGATTGAACAGATTGCTCAATCTGTTCAATGATGAAGTCAACAAACATAATTAAAAATCACTGACAGAACAGATAATCAATAAAGTCTGACTGTCAGTTTTATTGCCAATACAGGAGAAGTTACGTGTTTCATCATATTACCCCTTATGCCGGGGACCCGATTTTGTCCCTTATGGAAGCGTTCATGGCGGATAGCCGTCCTGACAAAGTGAACTTAAGTATTGGCCTTTATTATGATGAAGCAGGTCTGATTCCTACGTTACCGAGTGTTCGTCTGGCAGAACAAGCGTGGTTCTCAGCCGACAAAGAACCTTGTATCTATTTGTCGATGGAAGGGCTTGCCGATTATCGTCAGGCTGTCCAAACCTTGGTGTTTGGTGCGGAACACCCAGTTATCAATGAAAAGAGAGTGGCCACCATTCAGACATTAGGTGGTTCCGGAGCACTGATGATTGGCGCTGACTTCTTACATCGTTATTTCCCTGAGTCAAAAGTGTGGGTGAGTAATCCGACATGGGAAAACCATAATGCAATTTTTGAAGGAGCAGGTTTTACTGTCGGTAGTTACCCGTATTTTGATCCTGAAACGCGGATGCTGGATTTCAGCGGTATGATTCAGGCTCTATCGCAATTGCCGGCCAAAGATATCGTGCTGCTGCATCCCTGTTGTCATAACCCGACGGGCGTTGATTTAACACCACAACAGTGGGATCAAGTGATCGATATCCTTGAATCTCGTCAGTTGATTCCGTTTTTCGATATGGCTTATCAGGGGTATGGCGAAGATAGCGATCAGGATGCTTATGTCATGAGAGCTTTGGCTGAGCGGACATCGGTTTCATTTTTTGTCAGTAACTCGTTTTCAAAGATCTTTTCGCTGTACGGTGAGCGAGTCGGTGGCCTGTCTGTTGTTTGTCATGACGCGCAAGAAACGGTGAATGTACTGGGACAATTGAAAGCAACGGTTCGACGTAACTATTCCAGCCCGGCGAAACATGGTGCGGTACTGGTCTCTCGGGTGCTCAACGATCCTGAGTTAAATGCCCGGTGGCACGCAGAAGTGAGCACCATGCGTGAACGGATCGCCGCAATGCGCCAGCAGCTACACCAGCGTTTACTGACATTGTGTCCGGAGCGGGATTTTGATTTTCTGATTCAGCAAAAAGGGATGTTCAGTTATACCGGTTTCTCTGTCGAGAGTGTGCACACATTACGGCAACAGCATGGTATCTACCTGATTGATAGCGGGCGGATGTGTCTGGCTGGATTGAACGAACATAACCTTGAGCAAGTCGCACAGGCATTTGCTGCTGTAGCGGCGAACAACGGAAGCTAAGATAGCCTCACCATCAGCGCGGTCAGCGTTTAATGGAGTGACGGGAGCGTATCCACCAATCCGTCGAGTGTTTCGTGGAGCTCAGTGATCGGCTGAGCGCCACACAGCAAGATATGCTGTTCAATAATCATGGCCGGGACGGCCTGTATACCGGCTTCCAGCCACTGTTTTTCTGTTTGCACAACCGCAGAGGACCATCCCGGGTCAGTGAGTACCCGCCGACAATCCCTGCGATCTAATCCCTGAGCGACGGCGATATCGAGTAGGATGTCGGTATCATCCATCACTTTCCCTTCCTGAAAATAGGCCAGAAAGAGGGCTTTCTGAAACGAAGTTTGCTGGTGACTACGAGCCGCCCACATCATTAACTGATGGGCTTTACGTGTATTATAAATGCGCATGTCTGCCGTAAACTGAAAATCAATGCCTACCTCATTGCCAAGCTCAGTAATTTTTTGCTGGCTTAGTTGCCGCTGTTTTGCGGTCATTTGATATTTTGTTTGTAGATGCTGATTGAGTATTTCACCGCCCTCAGGCAGGGTCGGGTTAAGTTCGAAAGGGTGCCAGTGGATCTCAGGCTGAAGATGTTTATCCACACTGAGTTGTTCGAGAACTTTCTCCAGTCGTGTATAACCAATGAAGCACCAAGGACAGACAAGATCCGATAAAATATCGATACGTAACTTCTTCATTGAGACTCTCCAGAATCCTATCGATGGCCTTTCTTGCCGGAATAATCTTTAGTATACCGATGGTTCTGTATTCAAATCGAGTTATCGACTTAACAAGATGATATGAAAATGATGCAAAAAAGTGATCACAATGTAATTCACAAGTGTTTCAGCACAGATAATGGTGTTTCGTTGTCAGAAAATGTGAGCGAGAAGGCTAAAGAAAAATACCTCTCGGGCGATAAGCAACGAGAGGCATAAATGGCGCGTTTATATGTGTTAAGCGAAGGGAACTTTGAGTTACTTTAAATCTAGTTGACGATTACTAATCCGGCAAATTTATTTGTCGGATATTTGTATTTTTTCATTTAACTTACTGTTATTCATCAATGATTTTTAATCATGGTTTGGCTGAGATCATGATGCCAAATTGAATAGATAGTTTGAGTCAGGCCGGGTATTCACGATATTGATGAGATTGAATGCGTAAAAACTGATTTACAACAACATCTTGCCGGACGGAGCGCCCTAGTATGAAAGTCGCCATATTTGATGGCAACACTGTGGGGTGTTCATTCTTTAACCAGTGAGAGTTATGTTATGGAAAGTCTGATAGATCGCTTTCTGCATTATGTGTCATTTGATACACAATCCAACCCATACCGGAACTGCTGTCCAAGCACGTCCGGACAGAAAAAATTGGCACAGGCAATATATGAGGAATTGCAAACACTTGGGCTCAGCGATGTCACACTGGATGCTCATGGTTATGTCATGGCTAAATTGCCGGCAAATGTTGACGGTGAGATACCATCGATCGGATTTATTGCGCATTTAGATACGTCTCCGGATGCTTCAGGTAAAAAGGTCGTGCCTCAGATTGTTGAAAACTATCAGGGGGGAGACATTGCATTGGGGCGGGGCGATGAAGTGCTGTCTCCGATTCAATATCAAGAATTACACCAATTGCATGGGTACAATTTAATCACCACTGATGGGAATACGCTCTTAGGTGCTGATGATAAGGCCGGCGTTGCCGAGATCGTTACCGCCATGAAAGTGTTGCTGGAGCATCCGGACATTCCTCATGGTGAAATTTGTATTGCTTTTACTCCCGATGAAGAAATTGGCCGGGGAGCCGACCTGTTTGATGTCGAAAAATTCGGGGCTCAGTGGGCTTATACGGTTGATGGCGGGCCGGTTGGTGATCTCGAATATGAGAACTTTAATGCGGCAACGGCACATGTCACCTGTTATGGCGTGTCGGTTCATACCGGTACCGCAAAAGGTAAGTTGGTCAATGCCATGAACATTGCGGCTCAATTTCAGATGATGATGCCTACCGATGAGGCACCGGAGAATACCGAAGGGTATGAAGGTTTTTACCATTTATCCTCAGCAAATATGGGAATTGCCCGTAGTGAGTTGACTTATCTGCTGCGAGACTTTGACCAACAAGGGTTAGAGCGTAGAAAAGTGCAGATGAAAGATCGGGTGGAGACACTCAACCATCAATTACATCGGGGCCGGGTCGAACTCGAGATTACGGATGGTTATGCCAATATGAAGCAAGTTATTGCGTCCAATCCTCATATTATTGAGATCGCCAAAGACGCAATGATCGATTTGGGTATTAAGCCGCAAATCAAACCGATTCGTGGTGGTACGGATGGTGCGCAGCTTTCTTTCAAAGGTTTACCTTGTCCGAATTTATTTACCGGTGGTTATAATTTTCACGGAATCCATGAATTTGTCACCATTGAAGGGATGGAACAGGCGGTAAAAGTCATTGTAAAAATAGCAGAGAAAACCGCGATGGCTTATCGCGGATAAGTGGGCATCAACGTACAGTATCATTATGATTTATTGACCCTTTGAGATGCCTTCGTCTTTTGAAGTGTGTCAGTTGTTTCAGGTTTATTACTCTACATTATGAAAAAACTCAGATAAACTTGCAGTCATTATATATACCCAAGTTATCGATAAGATTGAGCAATCCGCATCGGTTGTATGGATTGCTCCAAACTAAAGCCTTGTTTATTATCGATAATTGGAGATACGCATACAGAGTCTTTAAAAAGATCAATTCTGTTTTTGTGATATTTGGTTGTGAGAGAGATGCATGGACTATGTAAACAACGTGCTGGATTATCTGTTGTCCCATAAGCTACTGTTTAGCGTCATTATTGTCGGTTTTATTTTACTGATTCGCCGCAGTGCACTTGCGCTGATTCGGGGCGATGGTGCATTTATTACCGAAAAACAGCGCAAGTGGATGTCTCAAACCAAAAACGGTACGTTTGCCACGCTGTTGATTATCGGTTTTTTCTTGTGGAAAGAAGAGATCAATGAATTTGCCTTGTCGGTGACTGCTATTGCGGTTGCGATTGTTGTGGCATCAAAAGAGATCATTTTATGTTTTACCGGTTCGATACAACGGGCGAGTTCTCGCTCTTTTCGTATTGGCGACTGGATTGAAGTCGGTTCGTTATGTGGTGAAGTCATCGAACACAATATGATGGCAACCGTCATTCAAGAGATCGACTTGAGTGGGGGGCTTTACCACTACACCGGCAAAACTGCAACACTCCCCAATAGTATGTTTTTTACCTATCCGGTGAAAAACCTGAACTTTATGAAGCGCTATGTCTTTCATAATTTTGAAATCGTAGTGCGTGACTTTGTGAACCTATATACCGTACTTCCTCAATTCCGGAAGCGAATCGAAGTCCATTTTGAGCATTTTATTGAAGTCGCACGTCGTTATAACCTGATGATTGAGAAACATGCCGGGGTGGATTTGCCGGGTGCCGATCCGGTGATTCACATTAGCAGTACCGGAACTGGTGAACAGAAAGTTCATGTAATGATTTTCTGCCCGACAGAGCGGGCTCACGAACTGGAGCAGTTGATTCGGGCTGACTTTATGGCCGTCTACGATGAACACTTCTCCAATAGCGGTGAACGAAAACAGCCACATGATGTGACTGATATCACCTGATATCACATCTCCAGTTTGTGCGTTTTTTTGACCTGAATCCCTAACCGCTTCGCTAACCGCGTCAGATTGGCCCGGTCTGTTTGGAGTAATCTTCCGGCTTGAGCCCAGTTATAATCTGACTGAATTAATGCCTCTTTTACCAGTTGTCGCTGAAAGTCATCGGTTGCCTGCCGCAGACCATCACTTATAGAGATATGTGATGATGTTGTCGCTTCAGGACTGTCCGGTGTCTCTGGCGTACAGATGGGCAAGCTTTCTAAAACGCCCACATCAGTTAATGTAATCGTAGTCAGTGCTTGCTGAGGTTGACTGGCTCTGGCTTTTAGCGCCGCCCGATTGATCACATGTTCCATTTCTCGGACATTCCCCGGCCAGTTGTATTGAATCAGATAATCGAGGACATCTTGTGCCAGTTTTAGATGGGTCATGCCAAGCTTTCTTCTGGCTTGTTCAAGAAAGTAACCCGCCAGCAGGCTGACATCACCCTTGCGTTCCCGCAGCGGTGGGACATGAATCGGATAAACGCTGAGACGGTGATATAAATCTGCCCGAAAGCGACCCGCTTCAACTTCTTGTTTTAAATCGCGGTTCGTCGCAGCAAGTACCCGGACATCAATATGTTGAACACGATCCTGACCGACGGGCTGAATCTCATTATTTTGTAGTGCTCTAAGTAGTTTGCTTTGAGCGGCAAGCGGAAGTTCTCCGATTTCATCCAGAAAAAGAGTACCTTCATGGGCCAGTGCAAATTTACCGAGTCGGTTTCTGTCTGCGCCGGTAAATGCGCCTTTAATGTGGCCGAACAATTCGCTTTCAATGAGATTTTCCGGGATTGCCGCACAGTTGACATAAACCAGCGGTTGTCGCTTTCTGGCGGAGAGATGGTGTATTCGTCTGGCAACCAGTTCTTTGCCGACACCGGTTTCACCGAAAATCAGGATATTAAAATCGGATGAAGCGACGACGTCTATCTCATCATGCATCGATTGCATCACACGACTGGTGCCGATGATATCACTGCGGTCTCTTTCCCAACCTTCTTCATTGAGTTCTTGCAGACGCTGTTGTGTCTGACGGGCTTGTGTTTCTAACTGAGAAAAGGTCAGTGCCATTTTCAGCGTTGATGCGGCAATCGCTGAAAGCACTTTCAGATGGCGTGCCGGGATATGCGTAAATACACCGGTTTCCAAACTGTCTAAAGTGAGTACACCGAGTAATTTTTCATCAAAAATCAGCGGTAACCCCATACAGGAATGAATCGGGACATCACCGTCGTGGTGCAGCAGCAATCCATCAAATGGATCGGGTAGTGTACAGTCAGCATCAAATCGGACTGCCTGACGGGCACTGCAAATTTTCTGAAAACGAGGATGTTCTTCAATAATAAAGCGCCGTCCGAGCGTGTCTTTGGTCAAGCCTTGCATCGCCAAAGGAATGAGTGTATCCCCTTGGCGGGACATCAGGGCGACACAATCACAGGGAATGATTTTGCGGATCGTTTCCAGCAGGCGGTTAAATCGATTTTCATCATTGAGACCACTGGCAAGATCTATGGTCATTTCTGCGAGTGTTGACAGAGTTGTGATCGAAAAATTTTGCATAAGATGAAGGCAGTTTTTTATCCATTCTAATCGCTAAATGAGAGGATGAGAAGTACGAGCCCCGTGAACTGTAAAAGTATGGGTTGTGTTAAGTTAAGATGTTGACTGAGGCGGAACTGAATGACAATCTCATCGCGAGATATACTGAACTGTTGTCGAAACTAAAATACTTGAGACAAAAAATTAGCCAGCATACAACGCTGGCTATTTTTAAAGATTCTTGCCTATATATTTAATTATAGGACTTTGATGTTTTCAGCTTGAGGGCCTTTCTGTCCTTGCGAAATCACAAACTCAACAGTTTGACCTTCAGCTAGGGTACGGAAACCGTCGCCTTGAATCGCGCTGAAGTGAGCAAAAACATCGGGACCATTTTCTTGTTGGATGAAACCAAAACCTTTAGTTTCGTTGAACCACTTTACAGTGCCAGTCACTGTGTTAGACATAATATATTCCTGGTAAATCAAAGTAAAACTAAGCCGATAACGGCCATTCTAGCGTGGAAAAGTAGATTGCTATTGCGTACAGAACGACCGGGGAGTTACAAAATCCAACAAGACGTTATGGTAAACAAAGAACTGCTTCCTAGCCTTATGTGAGTGTAGAGTAATCTTAGGGGTTGTCAATAAAATATTACGGCTAAAGGTAAATGTGCCTGATATTTTTGATCATTCTAGATTTTACTGAGATTTTATTTTCATTGTTACATCATTATTTTTAATGAAGTCATAAAAAACATTTTTTTACTTTTAACGAATTGACATGTCAATACAATGGCGCACAATACGGTGCTTTTTTATTCACCACTATAAGAGAAGTGTTTCAAATGAAAAGAGAAATAAGAATGCCAATCCGTCGGACGATGTCGAGATTCAACGTGGCACGATTACGGATAATGCACTGAAAGCGCTCGTCACCAGCCCGGTATTTAAGATGCGAGTCGAAAAGCCGAAAAAAGGGAAGGGAAGCTTCCAGCGTAAAGCAAAACATCAGGTACGGGAGCCCTATTCAAAAGCTGCATAATGTTGCTTTTGAATAGGGCTTCTTCATCGCTGTTGGTACACAGCTGCATGGTGAATTCTTTCAATAGACTATATTTCAATAGGCTATAGTTGAAAAAAGGGCAGTGTGAAGGATACAAAACATTGCCCCTATTTCTGTCGTATTTCGTTTTCGCTACCTTTCACATCCGACAAGGGATCCAACATGGTCGTTACACTCTTTTGGCTGGAAAAATCACTGCTGACCCTGGGAATCATTCTGATTGTGATGAGTATGATTCGTTACGGTAAAAGAAGTCAGGATTGGCGTGGCGTTGCTACAATGTTCTTTAAACGTATTCCAATGACGATTGAAGAGTATCGTCATTATCGTTTTGGCGTGGCATTGGTTGTGTTAGCGGTACTACTGCGGATTGTCACTCTGACATTATGGCCGACAGTGCAAGTCGCGTCGTAAGGTCACAAAACGCATAAAGATTTGTTCGTTCTTTATCGCTTTGTGTCTGTAGATGTTGAATTCCCGTATACACTTTTAATGATGAAAGAAAAAGGTAAGGCCGATTATGGCGTTTTCAGTATTAATATGTGATGACTCAGCATTGGCAAGAAAGCAGATTGCGAGATCATTACCAGCCTTCCTGAATGCCGAGGTGCATTTTGCGGTTCACGGCTTAGATGCGTTGGAGCAGCTTAAACAACAGTCGTTTCAGTTGATGTTTTTAGATTTAACGATGCCAGAGCTGGATGGTTTCGACACCTTGGAAGCGATGCAGGAAGCGGGTTACCAGACACCGGTCATCGTTGTTTCCGGTGATATTCAGCCCAAAGCGCAAGAACGTGTGCTTGGTCTGGGAGCCAAAGCGTTTATCCAAAAACCGATTGCAGCGGATGCACTGAAAAAAGTGCTCAGTGAGTTAATTGAGCCTCCCACCCAGCCGACGGTTGTGACCCCCAGTCGGATCGAATATCCGATCCTGAAACGGCGCGATATTTACATGGAAGTCGCCAATGTGTCCATTGGGCGGGCTGCCGATGCCCTCGCGCGTTATTTTGATGTTTTCGTCGAATTGCCGCTGCCCAATGTCAATATCTTTGAAGTCAGTGAACTCCACATGGCACTGCGAGATTTAGTCGATAATGATCAGGTCTCAGGGGTTTGTCAGGGATTCAGTGGGGAAGGGATCGCCGGCGAAGCATTGGTGCTTTTAAGTGATTCCAGTGTCTCTGAACTGAAGCGACTGATGAACATCCCGGCGGAAAGTGATGATCTTGAAGAGATCGAACTCTTGATGGATGTGTCCAACATCTTGGTAGGCTCTTTTTTGAATGGGCTTGGTGAACAGGCCGAGATTCGTTTTTTCCAAAGCTCCCCCGTATTACTCGGGCAACATATTCCGATTGAATCCGTGATCCGATCGACAGCGGGTTCGTTCCAGAAAACGATGACTTTTGAGGTCAGTTACAACATTGAAGGCACCGCCATTCGTTGTGATCTGCTCTTTATGTTTGTCGATGAGTCTCTACCGCTCTTGGACAACAAACTGGCCTACCTGATGGAGGATTTTTAGTCATGAGTCTGCCTGCTGAATTTGAACAGTTCCACTGGATGGTGGATATGGTTCAAAACGTTGATCTCGGACTGATCGTTATTGATAAAAACTATAAAATTCAGGTCTGGAACGGTTTTATGACCCACCACAGCGGTAAACAACCACACGAAGTGATTGGTCGGACGTTGTTTGAGGTTTTTCCTGAAATTCCACCCGATTGGTTCAAACTAAAAACGAAACCTGTTTACCATCTCGGATGTCGTAGTTTTATCACTTGGCAACAACGGCCCTATTTATTTAAATGTCGTAATGTTCGTCCTGTGACGCAACAGTGCGAATTTATGTATCAGAATGTGACTCTTAATCCAATGAGAACACCGACTGGTGCAGTGAATTCGGTTTTTCTATCGATTCAGGATGCAACCGCAGAGGCACTGATAGCCCAGCGGTGTGAGTGTTAGATTCTCAATTCAAACGATAAAGAATTCTCCCATGACGATGACGAATGTTTTTTATTCGACCCAACAGGTCCGTATTGGTGAACAGAAAGCGGCGAGTGCCAAAGGACTGGAAATGTACAGTCTGATGGAACGTGCCGGACAGGCGGTTTTCGCGATTGGGATGGCCCAATATCCCAGTTCTGAGCACTGGTTAATCTGTTGTGGTGGTGGTAACAATGGTGGTGACGGCTATATTGTTGCGAGTTTGGCGAAATCGATCGGATTGTATGTGACGGTCTGGCAAGTCGGTGATCCCGAGACGCTGACCGGTGATGCTCGGATGGCCTACAAACATTGGCAAAACCATGGGGGAAATGTCTCAGAGCCTCAAAATCGGGTTCCTGATAGTGTTGATGTGGTGATTGATGCCCTACTCGGCACGGGGCTCAGTGGTATGGTTCGGCCGGGAATGCTCTCATTGATTGAGACGCTCAATCAAAGCATGAAGCCAGTGATTGCCGTTGATATTCCCTCCGGTTTATGTGGGGATACCGGTAGTGTCCTTGGCGGAGCGATCATGGCAAAACATACCGTCAGTTTCATTGGTCTGAAACAGGGGTTAGTGACCGGGAAAGCGCGGGAGTATGTCGGAGAGCTTCATTTTGCCGGTCTGGGTGTGGAAGATGCTTTTGATCAACAGAATCATCCGACGGTCATGGCCATTCACACAAAAATGCCGGGTCAGATGTTACCCAAACGTTTTGCCACATCACATAAAGGCACGCATGGCAAAGCATTACTCATTGGTGGTAATGACGGTATGGGTGGTGCAATTATCTTGGCAGCGATGGCGGCAGCCAGATGCGGAACGGGGATGACTGCGGTTTTATGTCATCCACATAATGTCACGCCGCTATTGGTGAGTGCCCCGGAAGTGATGAGTGCTTGCTGGGATAAAGCGCAGGCACTTGAACGACGGCTACAATGGTGTGATGTCTTGGCCGCAGGGCCGGGGCTGGGACGAGATGAGACCGCTTTTGCTATCTATCAGGCGGTCCGGAGCGTTGAAAAACCGAAAGTCATTGATGCCGATGGTCTATATTTTTTGATGCAGCAACCGAATCAAGATCCATTGCGGGTGATTACGCCACATCCGGCAGAAGCCGCTCAACTGTTACAAGTCTCGGTCGAAGAGATTGAAGCGGATCGGTATGCCAGTGTGCAGGCGCTTCATCGTCAGTATGGTGGCGTCGTGGTACTGAAAGGTGCGGGAACGTTGGTGTATGACGGCAAGCAGATCTCGGTCTGTATGGCGGGAAATCCAGGTATGGCAAGCGCCGGTATGGGGGACGTTCTCACGGGGGTGATCACTTCACTTATCGCACAGGGGCTACCTTTAGTAGAAGCGACCCAACTGGGGGTTCTTATTCACAGTATGGCTGCGGATCAAAACTCACAGTCGTATGGTGAGCGAGGGCTGCTTGCCAGTGATCTACTCCCTCACTTGCGTCAGTTAGTGAACCACTGAATCATATACCGCTCATCAGTCTCATCAAATGGAAGATCGTCACCATCTAACCATATCAGTAAGCCACGATGACGATCACGGTCAAAAGCGGTAATGGGTTCCCAGCAGGAATACCGGACTTGTGACTACATCTGGTTCCTGCTCCTGATAAGAAATCTCAAAATTCAGTTCTAATCCGGATGTGATCCCCGATGGAATTGTGGCCCCGAGTGTAAAATAAGGCGCAATATTTTTCGATTCGATGTTCGGTAGTGATGTCATAATCCCCGGATTATTGCCAGCTCTTGTGAAACTCAACCCGCCTTTTGCGTATATCCAAGCAACATCGAATACGGTGTGCTGAATGACGGCACCACCAAAAACTTCCTGATAATACAACGTGGGTTGATGGGGAAACTGTGAAGAGAGTGACGCCATTTGGTCCGGATGATCAGTATTTTTGGCATAACCTAAATCAAAGCCAATGGTTGACGTCAGATTATAGTTATAGCTGTATTGGGTGACCCAAGCATCTTCCGAGCTTGTGGTTCTAGATTTCGTGATTCCGGCGCTTTGATAAAAATAGTTTGTATCCGATCCGGCAACCGCCTGAACAGGTATCATACTGAGTAACACTGCGATGATCAGAGAAATGGTCGATTCCATCCTGCACTCCATGCGATCTCTGAGGTGATTTTATCGGTATTTATTTTTTGGGAGGCGGTTGTGAGAAAGCCAAAGAGGAAGAAAACCTGCCAGCATTTTCTAACTGTAGCAAATTCGGATGCCATATGCTGCGTTGATGATGAGGTTTTGCATGTTTTTTACACAGAGCGCACAAAAGTGAATGTGAATGATGTAATGGTTTGATAGCAATAAAAATGACACATGAAAAACGTCAGTGAATCCGAGGGTAAGTAATTGATTATAAAAATAAAACAGTAATTTATTTTGCAGTTTTACAGATATGTAATCTACCGGATGATAGCATAAAAAAAAGCACAATATCAGTCTTGCAGGAAATAAAGTGGTGCCTATAATGTTGAAAACCGGAGCGTCTGCCAACGCTCCGGTTTTTTTGTGTCCGATAATCAAAGAAACTGGCGTCTGCCAACGTTAGGTTCATTGCACTGCGAAATTGAGGCACAAGGTGAATCAATTAAGGAAAAGATAAATGCGTATCGAACAAGAATTAAAATTGGGCTTTAAAGATGTATTGTTTCGGCCGAAACGTTCTACCCTGAAAAGTCGTTCCCAAGTTAATTTAACCCGCGAGTTTACCTTCAAGCATAGTGGGCGTCAATGGTCCGGTGTGCCTGTCATTGCTGCCAATATGGACTCCGTCGGTAGTTTCGGCATGGCTCAGGCTTTGGCGAAATATGATGTGATTACCGCAATCCACAAGCACTACTCGCTACAAGAATGGCAAGAATTTGTGCAGTCAGCGGATGCTGAGACGCTTAAGCATGTGATGGTCTCCACTGGTACATCGGATGCTGATTTTACCAAAATGCAGGCCACACTCGCTTTGAGTGACGACTTGATGTTTGTTTGCATCGATATTGCCAACGGCTATTCGGAGCATTTGGTGGAGTTTGTGGCACGAGTCCGCAGCGCCTTACCGGACAAAGTCATTGTGGCCGGCAATGTTGTGACCGGTGATATGACCGAAGAACTGATTCTTGCCGGTGCAGATATCGTCAAAGTTGGGATCGGCCCCGGTTCAGTCTGCACCACCCGGGTGAAGACCGGTGTCGGTTATCCACAATTGTCGGCCATTATTGAATGTGCTGATGCTGCTCATGGTTTAGGCGGTCAGATTATCGGTGACGGTGGCTGTACCTGCCCGGGAGATGTGTCAAAAGCATTCGGTGGCGGTGCTGATTTCGTGATGCTCGGCGGAATGCTGGCCGGACACAAAGAATCCGGTGGCGACATTGTCGTCAAAGACGGGGAAAGTTATGTAAAATTTTACGGGATGTCCTCGAAAAGTGCGATGGACAAATATGCCGGAGGCGTTGCGCAGTATCGCGCCGCAGAAGGCAAAACCGTGTTACTCCCTTACCGGGGCAGTGTTGAAGATACCATTCAGGATATTCTCGGTGGCGTCCGTTCAACCTGTACCTACGTCGGAGCCGCCAACCTGAAAGAACTCACCAAGCGCACCACATTTATCCGCGTTCGGGAACAAGAGAATAACGTGTTTGGCAAGGAGTCGTGAAGGGAATCATCAACAACTGGGTTCTACCTCGTTTTCACAGACAGTTTAGTCAAAACGTAAACTTGCTGTCTTGATTCGCAAGTTTACGTTGCATTCTTGGATTATTGAATATAAATGATGACTGAGTAATCTGACGTCATGGAAATATTTAACCAAACACGAACAGGCTGAAAACTCTAATTATGAGTGCCATTAGTCAAGGGAGATTTACAGCTCCCATAGCATCCTAATGATACGATTCATCACAGTTATCGAAGTAGTAAAACATATTATTTCTGTTTTTTATAATACGATATAAATGCGATTTACGTCGCTATTTGGGGGCAATTCAAAGATTAAATGTAGATCTCAATCACAATCGATATTTGATCGCGTTGACTGAGAATATGTTATGAAATTATTGTGCCCTCCATCGGTACGCTGTATTTCAAGAATATAAGTACAGTTACTGTAAATGGATTGTTATCGCGAAAGCGAGCATAACCTGGCTACTTGCCCAAGTTTTTTGGTTTGGCGAGTGTCAGGTTTTTTTATACCTAAATTTTGAGTTTTTTCGTTATTTTTCGGGATTGTTACCACTGATAGGGCATAACTCGGGGAATCTAGATGCGTTGTTGTATCTAGGGGCTCTGAGTTTTTTTATGCCCAAAATTCACTGAATACCCAATTAATCATATAGGACATTGTTATGGCATATGAACAACTTGCGAACGATATCATCGAGACCGTCGGTGAGGCTGGTAACGTGGCTAGCGCAATACATTATGCAACATATTTAATTATTAAACGCAATGACCATGGTGAGACCCCTAGTCGACGGGTACTCCTGACTCGGTGACTATTTTTCGCAATACAATAACTTTGAGATAAGTATATGACTATTCAACAATATTCAACGTATAAAAGTTTTAAGAAAAGGTTTACGCCAATTAGTCTTGCGCTGCTTAGTTGTGGATACGCCACGAGCTCTATGGCTGATGATTCGGTAAATCAACAGGTAAAAGCTTTGCAGACTCAAATCGCTACGGCTCAACAAACACTTCAACAACTTAAATCTACGCAATAACTTAAATCTACGCAATCGGAATCAGTCACCTCTGATGTGAATTCGAATGATGCTGTGAGCAAATCGGATTCTGTTTTACCAACTTTTACTGATCAAGTTCCGATAATAGATGATTTTCAATTTAACGGATATTTTCGTGCTGGTTGGTTTACTGGGCAACATGGTGCGCCAAAAGAGTATTCGATTGGTTCGCTGGGACGTTTTGGTAACGAAATGACAGGTTGGTACGATCTGACGTTCAAACAACGTGTGTATGAGCAGCAAGGTAAGAAAGTTGAAGCTGTAATTACTTTAGATGGAAACTCAGGGCTTAACAAAGGGTTCGAAATGGAAGGTCAGGAACAGAATTATCATCATCTCCTTGATCTATACGTCCGTACGAAAGGTTTTATTCCAGCACTGCATGAAGCCGAATTATGGGTTGGCCGTCACGCAATTACTGGTTCTGAACTCCAGATGCTGGATTGGAAAACAACCCGTACCAGCTCAGGTGCTGGTGTTGGTTTAGAAAATATCGTCCTACCGCAAGGTAGCTTAAATCTGACCCTGATGAGAGAAGATTTTAATTATCTCGATAGCAGCGGTAATGACAATGGTATCGATATTAACAGTAATATATTAGATGTTCGCTATCAGGGCTATCAACTTAGTGATGATTTGCAACTTGGCTTAGCGGTGAAATATCAACTGCCGAACTTAAGTTCAGATGCAAAAAATGCAGAAAACTCCAATCAATATTCTGATGTTAAAGATGGGTTGAGTTTTTCAACTATTCTAAATCAGAATTTAGACAACAATGGTTTTAACGAATATACCCTTCAATACACCACGAATTCAATTGCTAGTAGTCTGGCATCTATTAGTAGTGGTAACCCCGATTTCTCCACTGGCATGAATAATTATGCAGGTAACCATACTAATGGTTACGCCGTGCGCTTTGTTTCTCAAGGAGAGAAATACCTGTTTGATAACAATGTGATCATCGCTCACGCGTTTGTTGCATCCTACGGTAAAGATATC